>NZ_BAABIL010000167.1:0-7598 GCF_039542765.1 Kineococcus glutinatus | reverse complement strand
CGCAGGTCGACGGCGCACCAGCGGGGGGCGACCTCGATGCGGCGGTCCGGCCAGGTCCGGTCGGGCAGGTCCACGGCGATCTGCTCGGCGAAGGGCCGGTAGCGGTGCACCGGCATCGTGGACGGCTGCTGGGTGTTGCGCACTTGTCTGTCCTCCTCGATCACCCGCCGGCGCGGCGGGCGGTGGTGCGGGCGCGGCCGGCGCACACGTCGAGGTCCCGCGGCGGGGAGACCGGCCTAGCTGGCCCCGCCGCGGCGGCGAAGGAGGAGGAGCGTCCGGCCGACCACGGCGCCAGCCTACGCGCGCCGCGGGCCGGGCGTCCACGCGGCCGCGCCCGCGTCACTCCCGGCCGCGGGCCACCCGGCGCTCCAGCAGCCCCAGCAGCACGTCGCTCAGCTTGCCCAGCAGCGCCAGCAGCAGGATCGCCAGCAGCAGCAGGTCCACCCGCCCCTGGTTGCCGCTGTTCTGCAGCTGGTACCCCAGCCCCATCGAGGAGGAGATCAGCTCGGCGGCGACGAGGAACAGCCAGCTCTGGGCCAGCGCGAGCCGCAGACCCGCCAGCACCGACGGGGCGATGGCCGGCAGCAGCAGCTCGCCGAACAGCCGCGCCCCGCGGCGGCCGTAGGCGCGCCCCACCTCCACCAGCGCAGGGTCCAGGTGGCGCAGCGCGGAGGACACCGTCGTGAACACCGGGAAGAACGCCCCGATCGCCACCAGCACGATCTTCGGCGGCTCCCCCAGGCCGATCCACAGCCCCAGCAGCGGCACCCACGCCAGCGACGGCACCGCCCGCAGCGCCCCCAGCGTGGGCATCAGCAGCGCCGTGGCCGCGCGGGAGAGCCCCACCAGGCCGCCCAGCACGACGCCGAGCACCGAGCCGGCCGCGAAGCCCAGCAGGACCCGCTGGGTGCTGATCGCCACGTTGCGCTGCAGCTCACCGGTGGCGGCCAGGTCCTGCGCACCGCGCAGCACGTCCAGCGGCGGGGGCAGCTGGCTGGCGGTGAACCAGCCGAGCGGGCCGGCGAGCTGCCACAGCACGAGCAGCAGCAGGGGCAGCACGGCCCCCAGCGCCCAGACCGGCGCGCCGCGGCGGGAGCGGGCCGGGGAGGGCGCCCCCGCCGCGGCCGGTGCCTGCGCGGGCGCGCTCACGACGCCGCGGCCTGCGCGAAGCGGGGCTCCAGGAGGGTGTCGAGGGCCTGCTGCGCGGCCTGCTCGGACTTCACGTCACCGGTGGCGACCATGAGGGGCAGGATGCCCGCCAGGACCTGCCGCTGCGCCTCGCCGGGCACCGGGTCCAGGTCGAGGGTGGTGCGCTCCAGCACGCGGGCGGCGACCTCCGGGGTCAGCTGGGCCTGCTGCGCGTACAGGGCCGCCAGCTCCGCGGGGTTGGCCGCGGCCCAGGCGCGGGCCTCCTCGTAGGCGTCGACGACCTTCTGGGCGAGGTCGGGGTGCTCGTCGATGAAGTCCTCGCGGGCGTTGAGCATCCCGTAGGAGTTGAAGTCGACGTTGCGGTACAGCAGCGTCGAGCCGGCCTGCAGCTCCGAGGTGGCCATGTTCGGGTCCAGACCCGCCCAGGCGTCCACGTCGCCGCGCTCCAGGGCGGCGCGCCCGTCGCCGTGCTGCAGGTTGACGATCTCCACGTCGGCGGCGGAGAGCCCGTTGGCGGCGAGGGCCTGCTGGAGGAAGAAGTAGGGGTCGGTGCCGGTCGTCGCGGCGATCCGCTTGCCCTTCAGCTGCGCAGCGCTCGTGATCGCCGAGCCCTCGCCGACGACGAGGGCGGTCCACTCCGGCTGGGAGTAGACGTCGATCGTCTTCACCGGGGAGCCGTTGGCCCGGGCCTGCAGCACCGCGGCACCGGCCGTGGAGGCGACGTCGAGGTTGTCGTTGCGCAGGAACTCGTTGGCCTTGTTGCTGCCCAGCGACTGCTCCCACTGCGGGGTCACGCCCGCGGCCTCCAGGAGCCCGCGCTCCTTCACGACGAGGCTGAGGGGGTTGTAGAAGGCGAAGTCCAGGCGCACGACGGGTGCCGCCGCGTCACCGCCGCTGCTGCTGGCGGCGGGGGCGGAACCGGTGCTGGTCTCGCCCTGCGCGCAGGCGGAGCCGAACGCGACGGTGACCAGGGCGGCGGCCAGCGCGGCGCGACGGGTGAGGGAACGGCGCGCCGGGGCGGTGCGGGGGCTCATGCTCGGGTGCTCCAGGTGTCGTGCGCGGTGGGCCCGCGCGGCGAGGTGGGACGTGGGGTAAGGCATGGGGGTGGGGCATGGAGGTGGGAGGCGCGGACCGGGTGCGGCGAGCGCCCGGTCCCGCGGTGGACGGGACCTACGCGGTCTGCCGGGCCTGCACGGCCTGCGGGTCGGGCCCGGTGGCCCCCGCGGCCGGTGCCGGGCCGGTGCGGGGCACGCCCAGCAGTTCCAGCAGCTCCACCCGCAGCTCCGCCAGCTCCGCGTCGCCGCGGTCGCGCGGTCGCGGCTGGCGCACCGGCAGGTCGCGGCGCACGCAGGCCGGGGCGCCGGGTCCGTCGCTGCCGAGGACCACGACCCGGTCGGCCAGGTGCAGGGCCTCGTCGACGTCGTGGGTGACGACCAGGACGGTGGCCCCGGTGGCGCGCTGCACGTCGACGAGCAGGTCCTGCATGCGCAGCCGGGTCAGCGCGTCGAGGGCGGCGAAGGGCTCGTCGAGCAGCAGCACGCCCGGCCGGCGCACGAGGGCGCGCGCCAGGGCGGCGCGCTGGGCCATCCCCCCCGAGACGCGGCGGGGGCGGTGCCCGGCGAAGCCGGCCAGGCCCACCACGTCCAGCCAGTGCAGGACCTCGGCGCGTCCCGTCGCGCGCGGGGTGCCGCGGGGCAGGCCCAGGGCGACGTTGCCCGCCAGGTCGCGCCAGGGCAGCAGGCGGGGTTCCTGGAAGACGACGGCGCAGCGCTCGCTGACGTCGCGCACCGGCGCACCGCCCACCTCGACGTCACCGCTGGTGGGCAGGTCGAGGCCGGCCACGAGCCGCAGCAGGGTGGACTTGCCGCTGCCGGAGGCGCCGAGCAGGGCCACGGTGGTACCGGCGCGGACGTCGAGGTCCACGCCGGCGAGCACGTGGTGGGTGCCGCCGGCCACCGGGAAGGCGCGCCCCACGGCGCGCAGGCGCACCGGCGCGGCGGGCACGGCGTCGTCGCCCGCCCCACCGGCGGGGCGGGGCAGCGGGGCGCGGGGGGGCGGGGCGGGGGGTGGCACTCGTCCTCCATCGGTCCTGGCATGAGCACCGTCCGCGCCCGTGGGCGCAGGGGTTGCTGCGGCGTCGTCGAGCCAGGTCTCTCGGCCGCTCTGGATGGTGTCGAGGATTCCAACCCGAGCACCCAGGACGTGTCAAATCGTGAGACGTCGCGTATCGGCTGTCGGACGTACCGTCCGGCCCGTCGCGCCGCCCGGACGACGCGGGCCGCGCTCAGAAGCCCAGGCGGGCCAGCTGCTTGGGGTCGCGCTGCCAGTCCGGGGCGACCTTCACCCGCAGCTCCAGGTGCACCCGGTTGCCCAGCAGCGCCTCGATGCCCCGCCGCGCCCTCGTCCCGACGTCCTTCAGCCGCGCGCCACCGCGACCGATGACGATGCCCTTCTGGCTCTCGCGCTCCACGTAGAGGAACACCCGCACGTCGAGCAGGGCGTCCTCGGGCCGCTGCCCGGGCAGCGGCTCGCGGGCCTCGACGTCCTCCACGACCACGGCCAGGGAGTGCGGCAGCTCGTCGCGCACCCCCTCCAGGGCGGCCTCGCGGACCAACTCGGCGATCATGACGCGCTCCGGCTCGTCGGTCAGCTCGTCGTCGGGGTAGAGCCGCGGGCCCGGCGGCAGGTGGGACAGCAGCACGTCGGCCACCACGTCGACCTGCTCACCCGTGACGGCCGAGGCGGGCACGACGTCGGCGAAACCCCCCAGCAGCTCCTCCCCCAGCCGGGAGACCGCCAGCAGCTGCTCGGCGACGCGCTCGCGGGACACCTTGTCCGTCTTGGTGACGAGCGCGACCTTCGTCGAGCGCGGCGTGGCGACCAGCGCCTCGGCGATGAAGCGGTCCCCGGGGCCGACCTTCTCGTCGGCGGGCAGGCACAGGCCCACCACGTCGACCTCGGAGAGGGTCTCGCGCACCAGGTCGTTGAGCCGCTGCCCCAGCAGGGTGCGCGGGCGGTGCAGCCCCGGGGTGTCGACCAGCACCAGCTGCGCGTCGGGGCGGTGCACGATGCCGCGGATGGTGTGCCGCGTCGTCTGCGGACGGCTGGAGGTGATGGCGACCTTCTGCCCCACCAGGGCGTTCGTCAGCGTCGACTTGCCCGCGTTGGGCCGGCCCACCAGACAGGCGAAGCCCGAGCGGTGCTCCCGCTCCTGCGCCCCCGGATCGCGCCCCTGCTGCCGCTCAGCCACGTCCGGCCTCCCGCTCCTCGTGCTCCGCGCCGCGGCGGGAGCCGCGCCGCTCCTGCTCACCACCGCGGCGCGGGTCCGGCGCGCGGTGCGCCCCGTGCTGCGCCCCGGCCTCGGGCTCGCCCCCGTCCTCCTCCTGCACCTCGTGGCGGCGCACCAGGACGGTCGTGACCTGGTTGCGCCGGCCCCCGCGGCGGTCCGCCACCAGCTCCAGGCCGTGCGCCACCGCCGAGGCCCCGGGGATCGGCACCTCGCCCAGCGCCTTGGCCAGCAGGCCGCCGACGGTGTCCACCTCGTCGTCGTCCACCTCGACGCCGAACAGCTCGCCCAGCTCGTCGAGGGACAGCCGGGAGCTGACGCGGAAGCGGTCCTCCTCCTCCAGCGGCTCCACCTCGGGCGCCTGCCGGTCGTACTCGTCGGCGATGTCGCCCACGATCTCCTCGAGGACGTCCTCCATGGTCACCACGCCCGCGGTGCCGCCGTACTCGTCGACGACGACCGCCACGTGGGTGCGCCCGCGCTGCATCTGCTTCATGAGGTCGTCGACGGGCAGGCTGTCCGGCACGAACACCGCCGGGCGCGCCACGTGCTCCACGGGGGTGGCCGGGTCCGCGGGCGGCTGCCCGTGCAGGCGGCGCACCACGTCCTTGAGGTAGGCGACGCCCACCACGTCGTCGGCGCCGCCCTCGCCCAGCACCGGCACCCGGGAGAACCCCGAGCGCAGCAGCAGCGACAGCACCTCCTCCAGGCCGGTGCTGCGGTGGGCGGAGACCACGTCGGTGCGGGGCACCATGACCTCCCGCACGAGGGTGTCGCCCAGCTCGAAGACGGAGTGGATCATCTCCCGCTCGTCGGCCTCGATGAGGGAGCTCTCCCCCGCCAGGTCGACGAGCTCGCGCAGCTCCGCCTCCGTGCCGAAGGGGCCGTGCTGCATCGACCCGCCGGGGGTGACGGCGCCGCCGATGCGCACCAGCAGCCCCGCCAGCGGGCCCAGCGCCCGGCTCAGCGGGCCCAGCAGCGGCGCGGTGAGCAGCGCGACCTGCTCGGAGTGCACCCGCCCGATGGTGCGCGGGCCGACACCGACGAGGACGAAGTCCAGCGCTCCCATGCCGAGGGCCGACAGCAGCAGGACGAGCCACCAGGAGGTCGTCGCGCTCGCCACGGCCACCGTCACGCAGACCGCGGCAGCGGTCTCGGCGATGACGCGCAGCAGCGTGGAGACGGTCAGGACGGTCGCCGGGGACTCCAGCACCGCCTCCAGCGCCCCCGCGCCGCGGCGGGCGGCGGCGGCGAGCTCGCGGGCGCGCCGGCGGGGGGTGCTGGCCATGGCCGCCTCCGCGGCGGCGAGCACCCCGGCCACGACCACGAGGGCCAGGGCGGCCAGGACGAGGGGCAGGACGGGAGCGCCCACCCCGTTCACCGACCCGCCGCGCCGTCGCCGGCCGCGCCCCCGGCGTGGCCCACCGTGGGCGTCGGGTCGCCGGGGCGGCCGATGCTCGCGAGGAACGTCAGGACCAGGCGGCGCTGCAGGCCGAACATCTCCGCCTGCTCCTCGGGCTCGGCGTGGTCGTAGCCGAGCAGGTGGAGGATGCCGTGGGTGGTCAGCAGCAGGACCTCGTCGGCGGTGGCGTGCCCGGCGGCGGCGGCCTGCCGCGCGGCCACCTGCGGGCAGATCACCACGTCGCCGAGCAGGCCCGGCTGGGAGGTCTCGCCCTCGCGGCCGGGGCGGAGCTGGTCCATGGGGAAGGACATGACGTCCGTCGGGCCGGGCTCCTCCATCCACTGCACGTGCAGGCGCTCCATGGCGTCTTCGTCGACGAGCAGGACGGACAGCTCGGCCTGCGGGTGCACCCGCATCGCGTCGAGGACGTGGCGGGCCAGGGCGGCGACCTCGACCTGGTCGACCCCGCGCTGCTCGGCGAAGCCGCTCTCGTCGGCGACCTCGATGCTCACCGGCGTCGCACCGCGGCCCGGGCGCCCTCGCCGCGGTGCTGCGGGGTGCGGCGCTCCTCCCAGCGGCCGTAGGCGTCGACGATGTCGCTGACGAGGCGGTGGCGGACGACGTCGGTGCTGGTCAGCAGGGAGAAGCTGACGTCCTCCACGCCCTGCAGGATCTGCTGCACGACGCGCAGGCCGGACTCGGTCCCCGTCGGCAGGTCCACCTGGGTCACGTCCCCGGTGACGACCATCTTGGAGCCGAAGCCGAGGCGGGTGAGGAACATCTTCATCTGCTCGGCGGAGGTGTTCTGCGCCTCGTCGAGGATGATGAAGGCGTCGTTGAGGGTGCGCCCGCGCATGTACGCCAGCGGTGCCACCTCGATCGTCCCGGCCGCCATGAGCCGCGGGATGGACTCGGGGTCGATCATGTCGTGCAGCGCGTCGTAGAGCGGGCGCAGGTAGGGGTCGATCTTGTCCGTCAGCGTGCCGGGCAGGAACCCGAGGCGCTCGCCCGCCTCGACCGCCGGGCGGGTCAGCACGATGCGGTTGACCCGCTTGGCCTGCAGCGCCTGCACGGCCTTGGCCATGGCCAGGTACGTCTTGCCGGTGCCGGCGGGCCCGATGCCGAAGACGATGGTGTGCGTGTCGATGGCCTCGACGTAGTGCTTCTGGTTCACCGTCTTGGGCCGGATGGTGCGCCCGCGGCTGGACAGGATGTTCAGGGTGAGCACGTCGGCGGGCCGGTCGGAGCCGACGCCGGCGGCCTGGGCGCGCAGCATCCCCACCGCGCGCTCGACCGCGTCGGGGGACAGGGCGCTGCCGGAGGCGAGCACCGCGGTCATCTCGTCGATGAGCCGCTCCACGAGGGCGATCTCCGCCGAGGCGCCGGAGAGGTTGATCTCGTTGCCGCGGACGTGGACGTCGACGCGGGGGAAGGAGTGCTCCAGGACCCGCAGCAGCTCGTCGCGCGTGCCCAGCAGCGCCACCATGCTCACCTCGGGGGGCACGACGATCGTGTGTCGGGGTCGCGCCGCGGCGGTGCCGCCGGCGTCGTCGGGGGTCGTGGGGGTCTGCTCGGTGCTGGCCATATCGCCCGGGTGGGCCCTTCGCCTCCGTCGACGCCGCTGCTGGGACGCCCCCGATCCTACCGACCCACCCCGACGCACCGCCCGCGGTCGGCCCGCGCTCGGCCCGGGGCGGTGCCTGCGGCAGGCTGGGCCGGTGCCGACCCCCGACGCCCCCCTGCCCGCCGCCGCCCCCACCG
>NZ_BAABIL010000166.1:0-6930 GCF_039542765.1 Kineococcus glutinatus | reverse complement strand
GCACGAGCGCCGCCCCGGCACGCGGACCCAGCGTGCCGAAGAGGCCACCGCCGTCCGCCCACGGCCAGCTGTCGGGGTCCAGCAGCCAGCGCAGGGCCAGCGCGGCCTGCGCGAGGCTCCACACCGCGGCGGCGAGGAGGGGCCGGCGCAGGCCCGGGGACGTCCCGGCGGTCGGCGCGGGGGGTGGGGTGCGGGGGGCGAGGAGTTCCACGGCGAGCCTCCGGGCAGGTGGCCCGGGCGGCTCCCGGGCGGTGCTCCCACGCTCGTCCCGCGCGGCGCCGGGCGGCTCCCCCGCGCGGGGGATCCCGCTCCTCCCGGCGGGGGGTCGCCGCGGCGGACGTCGGCGGGGCGCGGTGGGCCCGGGCGTCTAGGCTCGACGACCGTGAGCGCCCTGGACGGAGTCAGCGAGACCTTCGACCCCGACGCGTGGGCCCAGGTGCCCGGTTTCGAGGACCTCGCCGACCTCACGTACCACCGGTGCGTGCTACCCGGCCCCGCGCGCGGCACCGTGCGCATCGCCTTCGACCGGCCCGAAGTGCGTAACGCGTTCCGCCCGCAGACCGTCGACGAGCTGCACCGCGCCCTCGACCACGCCCGCCGCACCCCCGACGTCGGCTGCGTGCTGCTCACCGGCAACGGCCCCAGCCCCAGGGACGGCGGCTGGGCGTTCTGCTCCGGCGGCGACCAGCGCATCCGCGGCCGCTCCGGCTACCAGTACGCCGCCGGGGAGACCGCCGACACCGTCGACGAGGCGCGGGTGAAGGCCGAGGGCGGGCGGCTGCACGTCCTGGAGGTGCAGCGGCTCATCCGGTTCATGCCGAAGGTCGTCATCGCCGTCGTGCCCGGCTGGGCCGCCGGCGGCGGGCACAGCCTGCACGTCGTGTGCGACCTGACGCTGGCCAGCGCCGAGCACGCGGCGTTCAAGCAGACCGACGCCGACGTCGGCTCCTTCGACGCCGGTTACGGCTCGGCGTACCTGGCGCGGCAGGTCGGGCAGAAGTTCGCCCGGGAGATCTTCTTCCTGGGCCGGCCGTACTCCGCGGCGGATGCACACCGGATGGGCATGGTGAACGAGGTCGTCCCGCACGCGGACCTGGAGCGGGTCGCGCTGGAGTGGGCGGCGGCGGTCAACGGCAAGTCCCCCACCGCGCAGCGGATGCTGAAGTTCGCGTTCAACGCCGTCGACGACGGCATGGTGGGGCAGCAGGTGTTCGCCGGGGAGGCGACCCGGTTGGCGTACATGACCGACGAGGCCGTCGAGGGCCGCGACGCGTTCCTGCAGAAGCGGGAGCCGGACTGGTCCGCGTTCCCCTGGTACTTCTGAGGGCCTGCCCAGCGCCCCGCCACCGGCCGGCCTGACCTACCGTGGCCGCCGTGGCGGAGGAGCAGATCTGCATGCGGTGCACGCGCCCGGTGGCGCTGGCCCCGGAGGACTACGAGCTGTTCGAGCGGATGCACGGCGTGTGCTTCCACTACGACTTCGAGCACGACGCCGACGTCGACGCCGACTGCGGGGTGCCGGGCTGCCCGTCGGGTCTGCTGCCGCCCGGGGCACCGGGCCCGGCGGCGCAGCAGGCGCTGGCCGACGTGGCCGGTGCGCTGGCCGGTGGCTGGCGGGTCGAGCCGCAGGGGCCGGCGGAGCTGCTGCTGACCCGGGGCGGGGACGTGGTGCGGGTGCTCGTCGCGGAGGGCTGAGCCCGGCCCGCCCGCCGACCCCTCCCAGGGGTTCGACCGCTGCACCGGGCACGCCCGCGCGGCGGTGGTCGGCGCGCAGCACGAGGCCGCCGCCGAGGAGGCCGCCGTGCGGGCGGCCTAGGCTCGGCGTCGTGGCGCTGGCGGCGGTGGTGTTCGACCTCGACGGGACCCTCTTCGACCACCCGGCGGCCGCCTCGGCGGGGCTGCGCGGGTGGCTGCGGTCGCTGGGCCGGGAGTGCACCGCGGAGCTGGAGGCGGCCTGGTTCGCCGCCGAGCAGCGCCACTTCCGCGCCTGGCGCGAGGGGCTGTGCGACCACGACGAGCAGCGCCGGCGCCGGCTGCGGGACGTGCTGCCGCTGCTGGGGCTGCCCGTGGGGGACGACGCCGCGCTCGACGGGCAGTTCCGCGACGGCTTCCTGCACGCCTACCGCCAGGCCTGGCGCGGCTACGACGACGTGGCCGGCGCGCTGGACGCCGTGCGGGCGGCGGGGCTGCGCACGGCCGTCCTCACCAACGGCCCCGCCGAGCAGCAGAACGCCAAGATCGAGGCCATCGGGCTGGGCGGGCGCCTCGGCCCGGTGCTCACGGCCGACGAGCTGGGCGTCGCCAAGCCCGACCCGCGCGCCTTCGCAGCGGTCTGCGAGCGCCTGGGCACCGCACCCGGCGAGACCCTCTACGTGGGCGACGAGCACGACGTCGACGTCCTGGGGGCGCGCGCGGCGGGGCTGCGCGCCGTGCACCTGGACCGCACCGGCAGCGGGCCGCGCGAGGAGGCGGCCCGTCTCGGCACGCTGCTCGACCTCGCAGCCCACCTCGCGGCCGAGGACCCCGGCGCCGGATCCCGCTGAGCACCCACCTGGCGGGCGCTCAGCGATGAGTCCGGCGGCGCGGCGGGGTCCGCACGAGGAGCACTCCCGAGCGGAAGGGGACCGCGATGCCCGGCACGAGCCACGACCCCGGACCCGTCGCCGAGCTGGACGCCCGGTTCAGCGAGCCCGGCGCGACACCGCTGCCGTGGTCGCAGGTCGAGGCGGCGCTGGCGGGGGCCGAGATGTTCTGGCTGTCGACGGTGCGCCGCGACGGCCGCCCGCACGTGGTGCCGCTGCCGGCCGTGTGGCTGGGCGGCGCCCTGCACTTCTGCACCGGCGAGGCCGAGCAGAAGGCGGTCAACCTGCGCGCCGAGCCCCGCTGCGTCCTGGCGACCGGCACGGGCCGCTACCGCTCGGGCCTCGACGTCGTCGTGGAGGGCACCGCCGAGCAGGTGGTGGACGAGGCCCTCCTGCACCGGCTCGCGGCGCGGTGGCTCGCCGAGCTGGACTGGGTGTTCGAGGTGCAGGACGGCGCGTTCCGGGAGCCGGGCAGCGACCTGCCCCCCGCCCCGGTGTTCGGCGTCGCGCCGCGGAAGGTGCTCGCCTTCGGGCGCGACGGCTCCGCCACCCAGACGCGCTACCGGTTCGCCACCACCTGAGTCCCCACCCACACGGCCGATCCGGAACGCCGCCGGTGGTTCCGATGTTCAACCACATCGGGGTGCGGATCGGTCGGGGGGGGTACACGTGCGGCAGTGGTGGCGGTGGCTGCTCACGGTGCGGCACCCGGACCGCCGCGTGCGCCGCCGCGGGACCGTCCTGATCGCCATCGCGGCCACCACGGCCGCCGGCCTGCTGCCGCTCGTCGCGCTCTTCCCGTTCATCGTCCCGGCCGGCGGCCTGGCCTCCGGGCTCGTCGCCGCCCTCTGCCTCACCTTCGCGGGGGTCGTCGCCCTCGCCCGCCGCGGGCGCACGACCTGGGGCGGCGCCGTGCTGCTGCTGACGTGCGCCGCGGCGATCCTCGCCGGTGCCCTCATCGCCGGCAACGCCTCCACCCACCCCGTCTTCGTGATCGCCCTGGTGCTGCTCGGCGGGCTCGTCCTGCCGCCGCGGGCGCTGCCGCTGCTGCTCGGCGCCGCGGTGGGGGTGGACCTCGCCCTGCCGCTGGTGGTGGGCGGGCGCACCACCGGGCTGGACTACCAGCAGATCGCCGTCTTCTGCGGCATCGTCACCGCCTTCGCCGCGCTCGTCGCGACGGTCAACACGCGGGTGGTGGACCGCGCCTTCGTGTCGGCCGACCGGCAGCGGGAGCGCGCCGAGCACCTCGCCGCGGAGCTGCAGGAGGCCAACGCCGACCTCGAGCGGCGCGTCGCCGAGCGCACCGGGGCGCTCACCGAGGCGCTGGCGCGGCAGGCGGAGCTGACCGCGCAGCTGGCGGAGCTGTCCACCCGCGACCCCCTCACCGGCCTGGGCAACCGCCGCCGCCTCGACGCGGAGCTGGACCTGCTCGCCGGGCGCGCCCCCGCGCCGCTGTCGCTGGCCGTGGCCGACCTCGACGACTTCAAGCGGGTCAACGACACGTTCGGCCACCACGTCGGTGACGTCGTGCTGCGGCGCGCCGCCGCCGCGATCGCGGATGCCTGCCGCTCCGGCGACGTCGTGACGCGCACCGGCGGGGAGGAGTTCGTGCTGCTGCTGCCCGGGGCGGCGGCCGAGGACGCCCGGGCGCGCTGCGAGCGGGTGCGGGCCGCGGTGGCGGCGGTCGACCTCGACGACGTCGTGCCGGGGTTGCGCACGACGATCAGCCTGGGCGTGGCGACCGCCCCGGCCGGCACCGACCGCGAGGTGCTGCTGCGCCGCGCCGACGACCTCCTCTACGCCGCCAAGCGCGCCGGCAAGGACCGGGTGGCCTGCGCACCCGCCACCGTGCCCTGAGGTCCGCTCAGTCCTGCAGCACCGGCACCCGCCGCCCGCGCAGGTAGCCGTGCAGCTGCGCCACCGACAGCGGCGGGCAGTACAGGTGCCCCTGCGCGAGCGGGCACCCCGCGGCGCGCAGGATCCCGGCCTGCTCCACGTCCTCCACGCCCTCCGCGACGACGTCCAGCTCCAGGGCCAGCCCCATCTTCACCATGCCCTCCACCAGCGCCCGCGCCCGCCGGTCGGCGGCGATGTCGCGCACGAACGTGCGGTCCACCTTGAACGAGGAGAACGGCCGCTGCCGCAGGTAGCCGAGGGAGGAGAAGCCGGTGCCGAAGTCGTCGATGCTCAGCCGGGCACCCGTCGCCGCCAGCTCGTGCAGCACCTCCGCGGACTCCTCGTCGATGAGGACGCTCTCGGTGACCTCCAGGTGCAACCGCCCGGCGCCCACCGCCCGCACCGCCGAGGCCACCCGCGCGGGGAACCCCGGCTGGCGCAGCTGCACCGGGGAGACGTTCACCATGAGGTCCAGCGGGTGCCCGGCGGCCTCCTGCAGCACCGCCGCGTCCCGCGCCACCGTGCGCAGCACCGCGTCCCCGATGCCGACGACCGTGCCGCTGCCCTCGGCGTGCGCCACGAACACGTCGGGCATCACCAGCGCCGCCGGGGCCCCGCGCGCTCCCCCCGCCGGCCGGCGGTCCCAGCGCACCAGCGCCTCCAGCCCCACGAGGGAGCCGTCGGCGAGGGACACGATCGGCTGGTAGTGCACGGGGAAGTCCCGCGGCAGGGCCTGCTGCAGGTCCTCGATGACCTGCAGGCGCACGAGGTCCTCCGCGAGCAGCTCGGGGCGGAATTCCACCCACCGGTTCTTGCCCGCCGTCTTGGCCCGGTACATCGCGGTGTCCGCGTTGCGCAGCAGCGTGCCCTCGTCGTCACCGGCCCCGGCGCGCGCGACGCCGAGGCTGCCCTGCACCCGCACCACGTGCCCGCGCATCCGCACGTCCGCGCGCAGCGCCCCCAGCAGCCGCGAGCACAGCCGCGCCACGTCCGGGCAGTCCGGGACGAGCACGCCGAACTCGTCGCCGCCGAGGCGGGCCACCGTGGTGCTCCCGCGCAGCACGTCGAGCAGGCGGCCGGTGACGATGCGCAGCAGCTCGTCGCCGGCGTCGTGGCCGAAGCGGTCGTTGACGGCCTTGAAGCCGTCCAGGTCCAGGTACAGCACGGCGAGGCGGTCCAGGCGCTGCCCTTCCCGGGCGCGCTGCAGCGCCGCGGCGAGCCGCTCGGAGAACAGCAGCCGGTTCGGCAGCCCCGTCACCACGTCGCGGCGGGCCAGGGCGTGCATCTCCTCCGTCACGCCCGCGCGGAAGAACGCCGCCTCCCCCACCGACGCCAGCGCCTCCAGCGCCCGCGCGTCACCCGCCCGCCGCGCGGGGTCGCGCCGCTGCGGGGCGGTCAGCCACAGCCGCTCCCCGGGACCGGTGACGACGGCCGCGCCGCACTCGCCCGGTCCGGGCGGCTCGTGGCCGAGCGCCGCCAGCGGCGTGCCGACCACCATCCGGGCGTGCGCCCGCAGGGCCCGCTCCAGCTCGTCGCGCCGCCCCAGGGTGTGCAGGGCGGTGGCGGCGGCCAGCAGCGCCTCGTTGCGCCGCGCCACCGCCCGGGACTCCCCCATCGTCCGCGTGGCGGTCATCGTGACGAGCAGGGGCACGAGGAGCAGCAGCGCGAACCACGGGGACAGCTGCTCGGCCACGACCGCCCCGAGGTAGCCGAGGTGGCCGACGGCGACGACCGTGGCGGCCGCCGGCGCGGTGCCCGCGCGGGTGAGCTCGGAGTGCACCGGCACCTGCTCGGCGAGGGCGACGGAGACGGCGGAGACGAGGAGGTCGGCGACCAGGTAGACCCCGATGCCCGCGCTGACGGCCACGGCCTCGGCCAGCGTGCCCGAGCCGCCGTCCCCGCACACGGGGTCGAGCAGCCGGAGGACCTGCAGGGCCAGGGCCCCGCTGAGCACGCCGATCGTCGCGTTGAACGTGCGGCTGGACCACCGCTTGCGCTGCAGCAGGCTCGTCGGGACGCGGCACAGGATCCACACCAGCAGGGCCGCGGGCGGTGGCAGGAGCACGCCGAGGAAGACGAGGAGACCCACGTCGAACTGCACCTCGACGCCGCTGTGGCGCAGGCTCAGCGGCAGCGGGAAGCGGGTGAGCAGCTGGATGAGGACCAGCCCCACGAGCAGCGCGGCGGCCGCGGTCGGCAGCGCCCCGGCGTCGGCGGTGACCGCGAACCACGCGACGGCCGCGACGACCACCGCGGCCGCCAGCGCCGCGAGCGCGCCGTCGAGGACCCGGCTCGCCACCGGGGTCCCTGCTGGTTCGGCCGCCATCCGCCTCCGTCCACCGCGACGTTCCTCCGCACCCCGCACCAGGTGCACGGCACGTGAGCAGGCCGGGGCACAGAGTGGCAGGAGGGGGTGCCCGCGCTCAACCACCAGATCCCCGGGGACGCCGCG
>NZ_BAABIL010000165.1:0-13904 GCF_039542765.1 Kineococcus glutinatus | reverse complement strand
AGTCGCAGGTCAGAGCGGTAGGCCCCGTGGGACTCGAACCCACAACCCGCGGATTAAAAGAGCGGGGAGGGGCGTCCGCCGGGGTCCGGGGAGGGCGGCTGACCTGCGGCGATGGTGCGCCGGCGTGCGGATGGAGCGGGGCGGCTGCCGTCGCGTTGCCGTCACGGCTGCCGTCAGTGGACATCTACAGCAGATTTGCCTGAGTCCGGGTGCGTTCTATCAACTCGAGTGCCGCTCCGTTGGAGAGCGCTGGTTGCCCCGTTGCATCCGACCGCCACCGATTGCAGTTCCGCAGGTGGTGCGGATGTAGCGCTGTACTGTCAGTGTGCGTTGCTGGCGAGGCTTTGACGCCCGAGTGGCACGAGCGGATCCCGCTAGCACCTTGTCTGCAGTAGAGGCAAGCCGTGCTCCGGCTCCTTCAGAGCTGCAACGCCTCCTGTCATGGTCTCAGGTCTCCGCTTAGGTCGTCAGGGGAGCGCAAGTCTCAGCACAGCTGACAGGTCTAGCGGGCGCAGTGGCGGGGTGCTCAAGAGGCGTGCCAACCATGGTGTGCGCGCCCGCAGGACTTGCATGGAGGACGCCTCTAGCATGGGTCCATGCCAGTGCCTCAACCACCGTACCTACTGCGCTTGAAGGCCAAAAATTTCCGTAGTCTTCGAGATGTCGACCTGGCTCTAGGAGCCGTCAACGTCTTGGTTGGACCGAACGGTGCTGGCAAGTCGAACCTTTTGGACGTGATTCAGTTCCTGGGCGACAGTGTGCGCCTGGATATTGTCGGAGCTGTACAAAAGCGCGGAGGTTTCGATCGCGTTCTATTCCGAGGAAAGCGAACGGGACGTCGCCGAGAAGTTCAAATTGGCATCGAGGCTGCCGTAACCAAGAATAGTAACCGCAAGTCGGCGACTGACAATTATGACCTTTCGTTTTCGAGTGTGCGCATAGTCAATCCGCGTACCAAAGAGCTGCGCCGGATGGGCATTCGCCGCGAAGAGAGTTTTCTATTCAAGCGAACAACTGGTCCCGGGCGCCGCATCAACCTTACGGGTTCGGACCTGACAGTTATCACCGGCGAAGAGGAGACGAGAAAACTCGATTTGAGTGAAGGCACGCTTGCCTTGGCAACACTGCCTCGCCTAGGTCCCACTGAAGGGGGCGAGCAGGTGGGGGCGCTGGCCGATCTTTTCGCCAGCTTTCGCGTCTTCGATGTCGACGTAATGCGCGCCCGCGAGCCGTCGATCGATGACGAGTCAGACGACCTGAAAGATGACGCCTCGAACCTATCTGCGTTCCTTCGGTATCTGAAGCGCCACCACTCGGACGTATTCGATCAGTTGCTTCGAGATGCAAGGCAGTTCATTCCCGGTCTTGAGTCACTTGACTTCATTGACGTCGGTGGGACGACGGACGCCACCTATGTTGCTCTGATTGAGTCCGGCCTAGAGGGGCACACGCCTCTTGTCGATGCTTCCTACGGTTCCATCAGGGCGTTGGCCTTGCTCGCGCTGCTATACGACCCGAACCCACCGCGGTTGACCTGCATCGAAGAAATCGATCATGGCCTCCACCCCTACGTCTTGGACCGCTTAGTTGAACTTATTCGCGGTGCCAGCAAGAAGACGCAGTTTATTATCGCAACCCATTCGCCATCCTTGGTGAACCGTCTGCGTGCTGAGGAATTGGTTGTCTGTCAGCGCGGGGATGAGGGTGAGTCACTCGTTCCTGCCATCGATCCTCGAGTCGTTCGGGAGATGGAGGACGCCGGTGGGGGAGAACTAGGCCTAGGAGAACTTTGGTTCAGTGGCGTTCTTGGGGGAGTGCCTGAATGAGCCGAGCGAATCGGGGCACCAGGCAAATCCTCCTATTTGGGGAAGACCCCAATGACATGGAGACGGTGAAGGAGTTGGTGCGCGGGCTCCGTCCCGACCTCAATGTCAAGTTCACGTCGCTGAGAACGCCAATCACCCTCGTTCGTGGTGTGCGCCCTGAAACGGCTAAGAGTGTTGACCGGCGACTTCTTGCGGCTATTCGAGCGGCGAATGTCAGCGCTCCTGTTCATGCTACGTTGTTGCACGAGGATGCGGATGCAGTCGAGCCAGCACATGAGGCATTAATCGAACGAAAAGAAGCTCAACTTGATGCTGCGCCTGGCGTCGTACTTGCTGTGGTGCCGGCTTGGGAGATGGAGTCATGGTGGTTTCAGTTCCCTGAGTCTGTTGCGAAATATCGACCGACCTGGGGCCGGCTGGACAAGTACGCCGGCAGGCATGTGGGCAAAATCGTAAATGCCAAAGAGGAATTGAAGCGAGCGCTACGATCTGGTGCTAGGCAAGGCCGGGCAGTCGAGTATTCCGAGTCAGACTGCCCGGGAATAGCGCGCGTAGTGGTCAGCCTGCGTGAGTATGATTCACCTAAGGCCCGTAGCGATAGTTGGAGTACCTTCGTGAGGAAAATTATGGCCTTGTAGCCAGTGTGGTTAAGCATGTGCTCGCGCGAGGACGGCGCGCAGCGCCGCCCACAGCGCGAGCACCTTGACGGAGTAGAGAAAGTTCTCACAGCTATGGGGCTCCGATGACTAGCGGACGCGCATGACGGCCATCGATGAGGGCTAGCCCTACGCGTGACTAAGGAGTGCCGACACCCGTAGGCGAGCCCCTGGCTGCTCGCCACTGCTTGCAGATCGCTTGCTGGCGACGATCCGGTCCACACGGACATCGTCGGCTTGCCTCGGGCCGTTGTACTGCGGCCGCACGCCGATGACGTCGATGAGGGCGTCGATGGTGGACTTGAGCAGGTTGTCCAGGTCCGGCTCGCTGCTGCCGCGCTGCTCGGGGGTGAGGACGAAGTCCACCTCGATCTGTATGCGCACATCGGGAGCCAGGGCGCAGCCGGCGAAGGCTGCTGCGACGGCATCCTTCCAGCGTCGCTCGTTCTCCTCGGCCGCATACCCGGTGGGACGGCCGGCGACCATCCGCTCGAAGGCTTGCTCCTCGGCCGTCGGCGCTGACGGGCGCCGATCGACGGCTGGGCGCGTCGGCGTGTGTGCGGGCGGCGGTGGGGCGACGATGTAGCCCTCCTCCACGCTGCCGTACACGTGCAGGGCCTCCTGGCGGTGGTGCCAGAGCCAAGCGAGGTGGGCGCACAGGATGGCGTCCATCTCGTCCTCGATGCGGTTGAGATCGTCGGGCGCGGGAGCGGCGATCGTCCGCTTGATCTGCTGCCACCTCGGGTGGCCGGCCAGCTGCAGGACCGTGATCGACTCTAGGTGCCTGGCCAGCTCGGTGAATGCCGGTGTCCGGCGTTGGGTGTTGCCCTTCTTGTAGTTCAGCCGGTAGCCCAGCTTGAAGAGCCCGACCATGGCCGGGTGGGGGTAGACCTCGATGCACACGGCCTCGTCTCCACCGGTGGGCATCAACGGGTCGACAGCCCACCCGAATCGTTCCGCCAGCCGCTGGGCGCGAGGGCGTGTGCCGAGGAGGCTGTGGTTCGACGGGTAAGCGGAGGCACCGAAGCTGCCGAAGTACTTGCCCATCTGCTTCTCAGGCTCCCGCGAGCCGGTCGCGTTGGGCACGATGAGCGGTGCGTCGACGGCCGCCACCACGACGCGTCCCGGCTGCTGCTCCAGCCATGCGGCGATCTGGTCGTCGGTCTGGACGCGGGCGGAGGCGATGAGCCGGCCGCTGCCATCGACCGCAGCGAGGCCGGTCCTGCCTGCGGAGGACGTCTCGACCCAACCCAGATCGATGCCGATGAAGCAGTCCTCGAGCCGAGGGTGCACTGCACTGCTCATGGTCACAGCCTGTCGTCGTGCCGGCGGTCGCGCAGCCGTTTCCCCAGATGCACGGCAGGCCAAGGGCCGTGCCTTCGGGACCTCAGCGCGGCAGTACCGGCAGCGACCGAGCCAGCTCGCGCTGCCGCGCCCGTGCCTGGCTCAGCTGGGCGTGGAAGCTGCCGTAGGCGTTCTGCGCGAGGTTGAGCGGCAGGTCCACGCCCCCGATGAGCTGCGTCTCCAGCAGCCACGGCTGCGGGTCCTCGACCCAGCACACCCGGGCGTGCTCAGCCATCCAGTCGTTGAGTACCGCCTCGCCATCGCTGAACGTCAGCCGGCTGCCGGTGCTGCCGACCCGGCGCAGGCCGATGCCGAGCTCGTCGGCCAAGAGGACATCCAGCGTCAGTCGCAGTGTGGAGCCGTAGGCGTTGCCGCGGTAGTGGTAGCGCACCCGGCTGCGCAGCGTCTGCTTGCTCACAGGGCCGCCGTCAGCTGGTGGGCGCTTGGGCGAGATGCCGACGTACAGGAGTGCGGACCCGTCCACGCGGTGGCACCCGTCGACGGGCACACCGGGCGGGGCGGCGTCGAAGTACCAGGCGTACACGCCGTTCTTCGCCGGTACGGGGCTAGGGCGTTCGAGCACCTCGGCTCGTGTCCAGAGGCGAGCGGGGTCGAGGAGGCTGGCGCTCACCACAGCATCGTGTCTGATGCCACAGCCGCAGTCCTGCCGTTCACGACATCGGCATGGCTACGACGCCGTGCTCGGCGTAGTGCCCCGCACCCGCGGGGCCGGCCTGCAGGGCGGTGCGGATGCGCCGGGCGAGCCGCGCAGGCGTGAGCTCGTCGAGGGCGGCAGGGTCGTGGAAGTCGGCCCGGGCGATCTCCCGGCCATCGGGTGCGATGCGGGCGCGGGCGTCGGGGGAGAGGACCCCACCGTCGAAGACGAACAGCACCTTGTCGCCCTCATCGGGATGGGGCGCCCAGTCGACCAGCAGTAGGCCGGTCACCGGTAGGTCGGTGCCGAGCTCCTCGACGACCTCGCGGCGAGCAGCGGCCAGCGGGCTCTCACCGGGCTCGACGTAGCCACTGGGCAGATCCCAGCCGTCCTTGTACGTCGGCTGCACGAGCAGGAAGTGCCCGCGGCCATTGCGGTAGATCACTCCAGCCGCCACACGAGGTGTCGCCATGGGCGGCTCGGCGTCCGGTGTCACAGGGCCGACCGTAGGGCGTCGGGGTCGGTGCGGGCTAGCAACATCGTGCCGTGGACGTCGCCACCGCCCGGGCTCTCGCGGAGGAGCACCTCGCCGAGGCCCTGCCGCGTCGCTGGCAGCACTCGCAGGCGGTCGCCGCGACGGCTGCCGAGTACGCCGCTCGGCTCGGCCTGGACCCGGACGTCGTCGTGGCGGCCGCGTGGCTGCACGACGTCGGCTACGCCCCTCCGCTCGTCGACACGAGCTTCCACCCGCTCGACGGGGCAGCGCTCCTCGCCCGGTCGGGCTGGCCTGGCGAGGTGGTCAACCTGGTGGCGCACCACAGCTGCGCCGACGTCGAGGCCGAGCGACGCGGGCTGGGTGACGTCATGCGGCGCTACCCCGACGCACCGGGCGTGGAGCGGGACGTCCTATGGGCGAGCGACGCGACGACCGGCCCGGACGGGCAGCGGCTCTCGGTGGCAGAGCGCGTCCTGGAAGTGGTTCAGCGGTACGAGCCGGCAGACCTGGTGTCGGAGTGCATGGTGCACATCGCGCCCCAGCTCGCTATGGCCGTGCAGCGGACGTCCCAGCGCATCGCGGGCGGCCCCGTCGCGGCCTCCGTGTCTTACGACGGCTGGACGGATGCTAAGCCCCTGCCGTACATCCTGCCGGTGCTCGCGACCTAGGACCCTGAGGGCATCGCCGAGTACGCGGTGGACGAGTACGAGCCCGAGGCGCAAACCCTCAGCAGCCTGCTCCGGGCCGGCTACACGATCGACGTCTCGATGGTCGTCGCGGTGTGGGAGCACTGGTTCGGCCCGCAGAGCTCTCTCACCCGCGCGCACGACCTGCGCAAGCTCGAGGAGCTGGCCGAGGCCCTGCAAGGCCCCGTGCAGACCGCAGGCTCCGCTCAGCCGATGTCGGGCTCGGCGCGGTCCTCGAAGCCGTGGTCGACGCGCAACCGGATCGAGGGGTGCATCGGGAGCTCGTCGAGCTCGTTGTCGGCCACCCACCGGATGTCGGGTGACTCATCGCTGCGCTCGAGCTCGCCGCCGAGAAGCTCCGCACTGAAGGAGAGGGCGAACTGCTGGCGCACCTCGCCGTCGTCGTAGGCGATGACGTGGTCGGGGTCGGAGTAGACGCCGATCAGGCCCGTCACCCGCACCTCGTAGCCCGTCTCCTCACGCGTCTCCCGCTCCGCGGTGGTGGCGATGCGCTCCCCGACGTCCTGCGTGCCGCCCGGCAGCGCCTACATGCCGTTGTCTGATCGCTGGATCATGAGCACTCGCTCCTGCTCGTCGAGGACGAAGGCGGTGGCGGCGGTCACGATGCGGTTGGGCCGCGGGCCGGCGGGGTCGTGGAAGTACTCGGTGCGGCCCACGGGTCCTCCTAGCTCCAGGCTGGCGTCGCTTCGTCCCACACCTTGTCGTACATGACGCTGTAGGTGTCGAACAGTCCACCGGCCGCCAGCTTGCGCAAGTGCAGAGCGGGGGCCTGGGCAGCGGGCAGGCCGTAGACGTGGGGGTTGGCGAGCATCTCGTCGTCGGCGCGGTAGATCGACGTGTACAGCGTCGTGCCGTGCAGCCGGACGTGGACGCCGGGGACGCCCTTGAGGCGCGGCCGCAGCAGCTGGAGGGCGTTGCGGACCTTCACGGCGACGGCGGTGCGGCCGATGCCCTCCTCGCCCCGGATGGCGACCGCTCCACTCTTCGGGTCGCCCAGCAGGAGCCGGACGCGCACCCCCTGTTGCCCCTTCTCCGCCAGGGTGTCGAGCACGGCGGGCATCTGCTCGGGCAAGAAGAGTCCGGCGTAGACCAGAACGTCGATCTGCGTCGTGGCCTTGGCGAAGAGCTGGGGCCAGGCGTCCCATGGCACGGCGGCGCGGCGCGGGAAGACCTCGATGACTTCCGAGGCGGAGGCGGCGTCGCGTCGCTCCTGGCTGACGGCGTCGGGCCACAGGTCGTACTCCCTGACCCCGAGCACATCGGCGGCGTGGACGCGGAGCCGCGGGTACGGCACTCGCCCCTGGCTGACTCAGCGCTGCACCGTCTTGGCGTCCACGCCCAGATGCGCGGCGAGGTCCGCGGCGCTCATGCGCCCGTTGGCGAGGGTGTGGCGCAGGCGCTCGGGCTGCGCTGGTGCGATGTCGACCTGGACGAGGGGCCGCTGCGGGTGAGGCAGACACTGCAACGCACGCCGGAGGGGCTGGTGTTCGTGCCGCCGAAGTCGGAGCGTTCCCGGCGCACGGTATTCCCGCCTGCGGTGGCCGGGGCGGCACTGCGGGACCATAGAAGAGCGATGGTCGCTGAGGCGCTGCACCGTAGCCGTCCCATAGCAACTGACGCGCTCGTGTTCACAAACTCGATTGGCTCGCCGATGGAGCCGCGCAATGTAAGCCGCGCGTTCGTTAAGCTCCTTCAGTCAGTTGGGCTGCGGCGTGTGCGGCTCCACGATTTGTGGCACACACGCGCGACGCTGCTGCTTGTGCAAGGCGTGCCAGCGCGGGCGGTCATAGAAGTGCTCGGGCATAGTGGCATCGCATTGACACTGAATACTTATAGCCATGTTCTGCCGCCGATGCATCAAGGATGCTGCGCGGTGCATGGATGAGGCGCTTCTCATGCCTAATTACTTGGGTCGTTCAGCGATTATAGATGTGGAGGCATGGTGCTCCGGAAGTATGTACTTCTTACTTATTCAGGATTGCGCACTCTACTTGAGAGGCGCGAAGGCACTAGTGCGGATCGCCGCTCAATGGCGCGGCGTAGCTGGGTTCACCCGATTGGTCGGGCAATGCAATCCCAAGACGCCGGCTTTTGCAACCTCTGGCACAGGGCTTCGGCCGATGCCTCGTCTGCTGCGGGTCCTGCCCACGTAAACACATGATTAGGAGTTGGCGAGTCAATGTAACCGTTAAGGGCGGCCGGACACATCGCGTCTGACTTCGTCGCATGAACCCGCAGACTGACTGAGGGACTTAAGTTGCGCGCCCTGTTTTCCTCGTAGCGTACTTGCTTTGCGGCCTCTTCTGCCGAGTTCGGTCCCTCGTGGGCGCCTAGGAAGGCTGCCCACTGGGTTGGTTGGCAAGGCAGCGGTGTGAAGAAGGTTGCAGGGATAGGTGAAGCTGGGTTGGCTTCCACGGTGACGGTTACCGTGGGCGCCGGCGTCAACTGTGCGCTGGAAGCGTCCGACGTTGACTCTGCGTCACTTCCGGCTGATAGCCCGAGGCCGAGCGCGATGCCTCCAATGAGGCCAGCGAGTCCTATGCCGCCGACAATTCTCCATCCCAGTGATAGCCTATTGCTTGCTCGCTCGAGCTGCTGCAGCAAGTATTGGTTCTTCTCCTGCAGTTCCTGGTAATCTTGGCTTGCTGCAGCTAAGGCGTCTTGGTGCAGTTGCAGGTCGGATTGGACCTGCTGAATTTCGGCATCCCTATGCCTAAGGGCTGCATGAACCTCCTGCCTGACATGCTCGGATATTTCATTCAAAGAGTAGCCAGTACTATTATTGATTTGATTGACCAGATTGTTCTCTAGTCGATGACTCTGGTCGCGTAAATCAATGTTGTCTCGACCGATCGCGGTTCCATGATCAGATACGCGTTGTCGACTGCTACGTGTGCTCCACCATGGATCACTCATGGGGGTTGGCTACGCATTCTTGTCCCGGCCGAAGCTGTCTCGACCGATGGCAGATCCTGAACCGGAAACCTTTTGGACCTGGCGAGATGACGAGCGGTTGATGGATACTCGCGCTGTGACTGTGCCGGCGATCCCGCCTGCCAGTAGGCTGAGGACAATATTCAACAACTGTTCGTCCATGGAGACCCCAAGTGGCTGGTGCGTGGGTGCGTACCTTCTTCATACCACCGACGCTACGATGGGCGCTGCCCTTTCGTAATGTTGCACGCACCGTCGGTAGCGCTGCTGTGGTTGGACCGCCCCGTCGTCGCGAGGTCGCCGGTACTCGAGGCAAGCACGCTCTCGGACCCGTGCTCGATCTTGATGATGGGCCAAGGATCGAGCGGGCGCGCGAGTTGCCCATGTCGCTCGCTGACAGATCGCTGAGTCCGATGTGGTTCGCAGAGGGTCGGCCGCTGATGTCCATGAACCCATGGGCTCGACATCCTTGATCACAAGTTCATGGCTCGGAAGTTCGGCCTTCGCGCGTTGCCGTCAACCACTGCCGTCAGCCTCGGCTGTAGGGCCTACGGACTAGCATCCCCGCAGGTCAGAGCAGTAGGCCCCGTGGGACTCGAACCCACAACCCGCGGATTAAAAGGCAACCCGGCCCACGTCCGGACAGTGCCGACTGACCGCGTCTAGGCCTCTGACCTGCGACTTCTCTTCCCGGCTGGTGCCGCCCGGTCCGCTCAGACCGGGCGGTGCCGCCGCATCCGTTAGCGCGGTGTGAGCGCGCGTCCGCCCCCTTCCGATGGGTGTTGATCCGTGCGCTCGCCCCGCGGTGCCCTCGCGATGCCTGCGGAGAGAAGACCATGAGCACCCGCCCACCTACCCCCGCGCCTGCCGACGAGCTGGCGCCCCCACCGATCGACACCCGCCCCACCGACGCCCACCCCGCCAGCCCGAGCGGCTTGGGTGATGACGTCTCCCTCGTCGTCGAAGAGCCCCGCTTCGCCCTGGTGCCGGAGTGGGTGATCGACGCCGTGATCCCCGACTCTTCTTTCCGGCTGTACTCGCTGCTGCTGCGCTACGGCGGCACTTCCGGCCAACGCATGCCGTCGCGGACCACGCTGGCGCGGCGGATGCGCCGCTCGGTGGATGCGGTGGACCGGGCGATGCGCGAGTTGGTGGCCGCCGGCATCGTGCGCGTGGAGCACCGCCGCAGCGGCCAGCAGTACCTGTCCAACCGCTACCACGTGCGCACCTCTGGGCCGCTGCCTCTCGAGGAGCCGAGTCGGGGTGGCCGCACTTCTGCGGCCACCTCGGCACGGGACTCATCACCTCGCCGGGGTGGCCGTGCAGACGCGGCTACCGGTGACCGCACGGATGCGGCTACCCCTGGCCGTGGATCTGCGGTGACCCCTGGCCGCGCGGGTGCGGGCAGGGTGGCCGCAGATGTGCGGCACGACCCAGAGCCTTCTACCCAGAGCACACCTCCTCCTCCCGCTTCTCCTGCTGCCCGATCCTCGGCCGCGCTCTCCGCCCGCTCCGCTGCCGCTGCTGGTGTTGGGCGGGGGGAGGTGGTGGTGGATGAGGATCTGTTGATCGCCTGCGGCGTGGTCAACATCGCTGAGTTGTCCACGCGGTGCATGGCCGCGCGGCGGGCGCTGGGGCTGTCGGCCACTCGGTGGGCTTCGCACTGTCTGGCCGCTGCGCTGCACCTGGCTGTCCGTGGTCGTGGCTGGCCGGCCGAGTTGGCGGTGCCGGCGTTGCTGGCCGTGGCCGCCGACCCGGCCAGCCAGTCCCCGATGCGGCTGGCCGAGGCCGGGCCGTGGTGGGACCAGGTGACCGCTCCGGACAGCACTGGCAGCGCTGGCGGTGCTGTGGCTGGCTGGGCGGTGGCTGGTGCGGCCAGCGCGGAGGAGCTGGCCATCTGCGAGCAGCGCCTGGCCGAGCTGGGAGGTCAGCGTCCCCGGCTGCAGGCCCAGGCCCGCGCTGAGCTGGCGCGGGAGGGCATGCCCGTCACCCGCTCCACGGTGGTGCGCCGCGCCTGCGAGATCCTGGATCGGCGGGCCGCCGGATGAACCACCACAGGCGCTACATGACGCCCGAGGTCGCCGGCGACGGTGGAGCCGTTGCGGCAGTAGCGCTCGCTGCCGCTCGCCCGTGCTGGCCGGCAGCTGAGGGGGGAGCTGGAACGGCGGGAGCAAGATATGCATCTGGTCCCCAGATGCGGCGCCGCCACCGCCTCGGCGCTGTGGCGCAGGTGGTCCTCGGGCGCGAGGGGGTGGCGACCGGGCGCGGTCGAGGCCAGAACGGCACCTTCGCCGGGAGCGTGCGGTGAGCGGGCAGCGTTCGCGCACGCCGGGGCGGGACCGGGTGCACGTCTCCCCGGGCCGCAGCCGGCAGGTGAAGCTGCGCTGCACCGAGGAGGAGTTCACTGCGCTGGCGACCGCGGCGCGGCTGGCGGGGTTGACGGTGAGCGGCTACGCCGCCGAGGCCGCCTTGGCTGCTGCCCGCGGGGTGGAGGCGCCCTCGACGGCGCCGTTGCGGGCGGCGCTGGTGGAGGTGATGGCCGCCCGCTCACAGGTGCGCCGCTTCGGCCTCAACGTCAACCAGGCCGTGACCGTGCTGCACGCCACCGGTCAGCCACCGCCGTGGCTGGCCGACGCCGTGGCGGCCACCGTCCGCGCGGTGGCCCGGCTGGACGACGTGGCCGATCAGCTGGCCACCGCCACCCGCCGGCCACTACGTCGGTCATCGGGTCGGACACGGCCAGCAGACCCCGCAGCCGCGGGACACGTAAGTCCGGACGGCGCGGTCGGTATGGACGCTGCAAACAGCATGGGGGAGGGGAGGTCGTGAGCGCGGCGACCGACCGCTGGCTGACCCAGCGCGCCAGCCAGCAGCAGCGCGAGAGGACCGACCCGTTCGACGTCATGGCCGAGCGGGCGGCCGCCGCCGGCGTCGGCGTGCTCATCGTCACCGGCTTCGCCGCCAGCTACACCACGCTGCGCGACCTGGCCGCCGACGTCGGGGGCTTTCCGCCCTGGCTGGCGCCGGTGGTGCCGCTGTCCTTCGACGTCGGCATCATCGTGCTCAGCCTCAAGGTGGTCCTCGCCGCCCGCGCCGGGCGCAGCGCCCGGCTGCTGCGCGCGCTGGTCATCGCCTTGTCCACAGCGACGGTGCTGGCCAACGGCGCTGCCTCCCACAGCATCACCGGCTGGCTGCTGCACGCCGTGCCGCCGGCGATGTTCGTCATCTGCTTCGAAACCCTCGCCGCCAGCGCCCGCCACACCGCCCTCACCACCCGAGCAGGAGCACAGCAGAAGCAGTCGCTGCCGCTGGCGCGCTGGCTGCTGGCACCGCGCCCGACGTGGCGGCTGTGGCGAGAGCACGTCCTCGCCACCGCGCTGCCGCCCGCGACGTGGTCGGAGCCGGAGATGGTCGCGGACCTGCGCCTGACCGCCCCGTCGGATGAGCGCCCGGGTACCTGCGGCACCCATGGCACACCGATGCTTCCCGTGCCGGAGACGCTTCAGCCCGAGACGCCCGAGGATGCGGCGGGCGACACGGAGCCGCCGGACGAGGAGCTGCGCGAGCCCGCGCCGGGGCCGCTGGAGGAAGCACCGGCAGACATACCGGCCACCGCACCGGCCATGGGCTCGCTGCCCACGCGCCTCGCAGTCGCTGTCGAGGCGATGCGCCAGGAGCCGGACATCACCGCCGTCGCCTTGGCCGAGGTGCTGCGCGCGGCAGGACACGCAGTGTCCGTGCGCACCGCCCAGCGGGTGCGCCACGAGGCCCACCACCACCTCACCGCAACCCACGGCCCGGGGGAATCCTCGTGATCGGCAAGGTCAGCCGCGGCAACGACACCGCCGGGCTGCTGCGCTACCTCTTCGGCCCTGGCCGGGCCAACGAGCACACCGACCCCCACCTCGTCGCCGCCTGGGACACCACCGACCAGCACAACTTTCAGGCGCTGCAGCCAGCGCATGACGGGCACCGCCACGACGTGCGGCCGCTGGCTCGTCTCCTGGACCAGCCGCTGGCCGCCCTGCCCCGCCAGCCGACGACGACGGTGTGGCACTGCTCGCTGCGCACCGCACCCGGCGACAAGGTCCTCAGCGACGAGCAGTGGGCCGACGCCGCCCGCACCGTGCTGGACCGCGTCGGCCTAGCGCCGGCCGGTGACCTGGACGGCTGCCGCTGGGTAGCGGTGCGCCACGCAGACGACCACATCCACCTGCTGGTCACCCTCGCCCGCCAAGACGGCAAGAACGTGCGTACTTCCCACGACTACCGCCGCGTCGGTGAGGCCTGCCGCGACCTCGAACACCGCCACGGCCTGCAGTCCACGCCCGTCCGCGATGGCACCGCGATCCGCAGGCCCACCCGAGCCGAGACGGAGAAGGCCACCCGGCACGGCCTCAAGGAGAGCAGCCGGGAGACGCTGCGCCGGGAGGTGCGCCTGGCCGCCGCAGCCACCGACTCAACGGACGCGTTCTTGGCCGACCTGGGTACCCGCGGCCTGCTCATCAAGCTCCGCTACAGCACCCACGACCCCGGCCAGGTCACCGGCTACGCCGTGGCCTGGCCGGGTGACCGCAGCCAGGACGGGGGCCCGGTGTGGTTCAGCGGCAGCCGACTGGCTGACGACCTCAGCCTGCCCCGCCTGGCCCGCCAGTGGGCAAGCCTCCGCGATGACCGGTGCGCTGCACCGGAGACTCGGCCGGGCCCTGGTCATGGCTCATCAGCGCCCCAGCGCGAGCACACCGGGGCCGACATCGCCCGCGCGGTGCGCCTCACCAGCCGGCTCCTCCAGACTGCGAGCTCTTCATCCGATGAGGTCGACGCCGTCGCCCGTGCCGCCGTCGCTCTGCTGATGGCCATCGCGCGCAGCGTCGAGGGCTCACGCGGCGGAGTGCTGACCAGCGCTGCCGACGCCTACGACAGCGCTCTCGGCCGCGCACGTGGGCACCGCGCCCCCACGCCGCCAGCTGCCGTGCCACTGCTTCAGGTCGCCCAGCACGTCGCAGCCATCGGGCGCCTGAGCCCGTCCCAGGGGAGCTCGGCCTGGTCAGCGACGGCGGAGCTGTTCCACAGCATCCAACGGCTTCGCGGCCCCGATCAGCCCCGGGTCGTGGAGCGCGTCGTGATGGTGAGCTCCTCTCACATGGTGTCGCGACCGCAGTCCGCTCTGCCTGAGCATGTCGGTGTAGTTGTGGAGGGTCAGCACCGGGGACGCTGAAGCTGACCGGAGCTTGACCCGGTTTCCCGGACAGGTGGGTGACTTGATCATGCCGCAGTAGTCAGTGT
>NZ_BAABIL010000164.1:0-9577 GCF_039542765.1 Kineococcus glutinatus | reverse complement strand
CGGCCTCGACGATCGCGGCGACGCCCTGGCCGCCGGCGGCGCAGATGGAGACGAGCGCCCGCCCGCCGCCGCGCTCGGCGAGCAGCTTGGCGGTGGTGGCGAGGATGCGGGCGCCGGTGGCGGCGAAGGGGTGGCCGGTGGCGAGGGAGGACCCCGCGACGTTGAGCCTGGCGCGGTCGACGCTCCCCAGCGCCGCGGGCAGCCCCAGCCGCTCGCGGCACCACTCCTCGTCCTCCCACGCCCCGAGCACCGCCAGGACGGTGGAGGCGAACGCCTCGTGGATCTCGTACAGGTCGAAGTCCTGCAGGGTGAGGCCGTTGCGGGCCAGCAGCCGCGGCACGGCGTGCGCGCCGGCCATGAGCAGCCCGTCGCCGCCGTGCACGAAGTCGACCGCGGCGGTCTCGGCGTCGACGAGGTGCGCGAGCACCGGCAGGCGGTGCGCGGCGGCCCACTCGTCGCTGGCGAGCAGCACGACCGCGGCGCCGTCGGTGAGCGGGGTGGAGTTGCCGGCGGTCATCGTCGGCTCGGCCAGCTCGGCGGCCCGGCCGCGGCGGCCGAACACGGGCTGCAGGGCGGCGAGCTTCTCCGCCGTGGTGTCCGGGCGGAGGTTGTCGTCGCGCCGGAGCCCCAGGTAGGGGGTGACGAGGTCGTCGAGGAAGCCGCGCTCCCAGGCGGCGGCGAGGTTGCGGTGGCTGGCCAGGGCGATCTCGTCCTGCGCCTGCCGGGGGATGCGCCGCTCGGCGGTGGTGATCGCCATGTGCTCGCCCATGGACAGGCCGGTGCGCGGTTCGGCGTTGCTGGGCGGGGAGGGGCGCAGGTGGCCGGGGCGCAGGCGGGCCACGGCGGCGAGGCGGGCCTGCGGGGTGCGGGCGCGGGAGAGGTCCAGCAGCACGCGGCGCAGGCCCTCGTCGACGGCGATCGGCGCGTCGGAGGCGGAGTCGGTGCCGCCCGCGACGGCGGACTCCACCTGCCCGAGGGCGATCTTGTTGGCGACGAGGACGGCGGCCTCGAGGCCGGTGCCGCAGGCCTGCTGCACGTCGTAGGCGGGGGTGTGCGGCGACAGCGCCGTGGACAGCACGGCCTCGCGGGTGAGGTTGAGGTCGCGGCTGTGCTTGAGGACGGCGCCGGCGGCGACCTCGCCGAGGCGCTCGCCGGCCAGGCCGAAGCGGGCGACGAGGCCGTCGAGGGCGGCGGTGAGCAGGTCCTGCGCGGAGGCGTGGGCGTAGTGGCGCCCGGTGCGGGAGAAGGGGGTGCGGTTGCCGCCCAGGATCGCGGCCCGGCGGGGTGCGGGAGCCATCGGGTCTCCTCGTCGAGGGGGTGAATCTTCGCTACCGAAGGTAGCAGGTACTCGGAGTACCGCGTACTGTGGAGCCGTGGACGCCGCCGTCGAGCCCGCCCGGGCCCCCGCCCCCTCCCCCGGACCACCACCCGGGACCACCCCGCGCCCGGACCGGCGGAGCACCCGCTGGGCCGAGCACCGCCGCACCCGCCGCGAAGAGCTCGTCGAGGCCACACTGCGCGCCATCACCCGCCACGGCGCCGGCGTCGGGATGGACGAGATCGCCGCCACCGCCGGCACGAGCAAGACCGCCCTCTACCGCCACTTCGCGGACAAGGAGGCCCTCTACCTCGCCGTGGCGGCCCGGGTGAACCGGCTCATCGTCCGCGAGCTCAAGGCCGCCGTCGCCCGCGCCGACACCCCGCAGGAGGCTCTCGGCGGGATCATCGGGACGTACCTGCGCCTCGTCGAGCACGACCCGGAGGTGTACCGGTTCGTCACCGCACACCCCTTCCTCGACCGCGAGGTCGGCTCCGACCCCGTCGGCGGGCTCACCACCGCCATCGGCGACGAGGTCTCCCGGACCCTCACCGCCCAGCTGCGCGCCGTCGGAGCCGGCTCCTCGGCCGCCGACGCCGTCGCGCACGGGCTCGTCGGGATGATCCGCGCCGCCGCGGACCGCTGGATCGCCGCCCCCGACCGGCTGCCGGCCGCCGCCATGACCACCCACCTCACCGCCCTGGCGTGGGGCGGCCTCACCGCCGTCCTGCCCACCGATCCGCACAGCAGCGCCCCGCGGAGCAGCACCCCGCAGGCCACCGACCAGCACACCGCCACGCCCGAGGAGGAGCGATGACCGCCACCGACGTCCCCGCACCGGAGCGCACGACCGCCCCCGGGCAGGCCACCCCCGCCGGCGGCGGGAGCGCCGCCGTCCCCACCGGCCCCGTCGACACCGACGTGCTGCGCCGCTTCCTCGACGGCGCGTTCGCCGAGCAGCGCGACCGCTGCCGCGCGGAGCTGCCGCTGGACCTCTTCCAGCCCGCCGACCACCTCTCCACCGCCGAGCACCGCGACCGCACCCGCGACCAGCTGCGCCGCGTCGTCGCCCTCGGCGGCCACGAGCTCGGCTTCTCCGCCGCCCACGGCGGCGGCGACGACCCGGGCGGGCAGGTCAGCCAGTTCGAGATGCTCGGCTTCGGCGACGCCTCCCTCATGATCAAGTCGGGGGTGCAGTTCGGCCTCTTCGGCGGCGCCGTGCAGGCCCTGGGCACCGAGCGCCACCACGCCGAGCTGCTGCCGCGGGTCCTGCGCCTGGAGCTGCTCGGCTGCTTCGCGATGACCGAGTCCGAGCACGGCTCCGACGTCGCGGGCCTGCGCACCACCGCCACCTACGACCCGGCGGCGCAGGAGTTCGTCATCCACTCCCCCGACGCCGGCGCCCGCAAGGAGTACATCGGCGGCGCCGCCGAGGACGCCGAGGTCGCCGTCGTCTTCGCGCAGCTCGAGACGCTGGGTCAGCGCCACGGGGTGCACGCCTTCGTCGTGCCGCTGCGCCGCGACGGCGAGGCCCTGCCCGGCATCACCCTGTCCGACTGCGGCCGCAAGATGGGCCTCAACGGCGTCGACAACGGCCGCATCCTGTTCGACTCCGTGCGCGTGCCCCGCACCGCGCTGCTCGACCGCTACGCGCAGGTCGCCGAGGACGGCACCTACTCCAGCCCCATCGCCAGCGCCAACTCGCGGTTCTTCACGATGCTCGGCGCCCTCGTCAAGGGCCGCGTCAGCATCTCCGGCGGCGCCCTCAGCCAGACCAAGGTCGCCCTCGCCATCGCCCTGCGCCACGCCCTCACGCGGCGGCAGTTCACCCGCCCCGGCCCCGACGGCGCCCCGGCCGAGGAGGTCCTGCTCATGGACTACCTCAGCCACCAGCGCCGCCTGCTCGTGCCCCTGGCCACCACCTACGCGCTGAGCTTCGCGCAGGACGACCTCGTGCAGGCCATGCACGAGGTCGTCGGCGCCCAGCTGCGCGGGGAGGAGGTCGACACCGTCACGCAGCGGGCGTTCGAGACGCACGCCGCGGGCATGAAGGCCGTCTCCTCCTGGCACGCCACCGCCACCATCCAGACCTGCCGCGAGGCGTGCGGCGGCGCGGGCTACCTGTCGGAGAACCGGCTGCCGCAGCTCAAGGCGGACAGCGACATCTTCACCACCTTCGAGGGCGACAACACCGTCCTGCTCCAGCTCGTCGCCAAGAGCCTGCTGACCCGCTACAAGCAGCAGTTCTCCGACCTCGACACCCTCGGCATGGCGCGGCTGGCCACCCGCGACCTCATCAGCACCGTCGCCGGCCGCAGCCCCGCCCGCCTGCTCGTGCAGGAACTCGTGGACTCCGCGCCCCGCAACGACGTGGAGGGCGAGCTGCGCGACCGCGCCTGGCAGCTGCAGATGGTGCGCTTCCGCGAGAAGCACCTCGTCGACACCCTCGCCAAGCGCGCCCGCAAGGCCCGGGGCAAGTCCGTGGGCGGTTCCTACGACACCCTCGGCGGCCTGCAGGACCACCTCGTCACCGCCGCCCGCTCCCACGTCGACCGCGTCGTGCTGGAGGCCTTCGTCGCGGCGATCGCCCGCTGCGAGGACCCCGCCGTCAAGGCGCTGCTGGAGCAGGTGTGCGACCTGCACGCCCTCGCGCTGCTGGAGTCCCACAAGGGCTGGTACCTGCAGCACCGCCGGATGAGCCCGGTGCGCGCCAAGCAGGTCACCCACGCCGTCAACGAGACCGTGAACCAGCTGCGCCCGCGCACCGAGGAGCTCGTCGCCGGCTTCGGCATCCCCGACGCCTGGCTGGGCGCGGTCATCGCCGCCTGAGCGGCCGGGACCGACGGGGGGCCGGGCGCGCCGCGGGACGCGCCCGGCCCCTCGCGCATGGTCCGGGCCGGACGGGGAACGGTGCGGGCGGAAGCACACAGGTCCCGGACGCAGGAGAGCGCGTGAGCACCGACCAGTACACCGTCGTCGACCCCACCACGAAGTACCCGCAGCCGGAGTTCGAGGAGCAGCAGCAGCCCGCCCCCGGGCTGGCCACCGAGATGACCGGCCCCGCCCCCGACCACGGGGAGTCCACCTACCGCGGCACCGGCCGCCTCGCCGGGCTGAAGACCGTCATCACCGGCGCCGACTCCGGCATCGGCCGCGCCACCGCCATCGCCTTCGCCCGCGAGGGCGCCGACGTCCTCATCAGCCACCTGCCCGAGGAGGAGGCCGACGCCCAGCAGGTCGCCGAGCTCGTCCGGGAGGCGGGCCGCACCGCCGTCACGTTCGCCGGCGACCTGTCCGAGGAGGCCACCAACGTCGCGCTCGTGGAGAAGGCGGTGCAGGAGTTCGGCCGCATCGACTGCCTCGTCGTCAACGCCGGCCGCCAGCAGGCGGTGCAGGACCTGCAGGAGCTGTCCACCGAGGAGTTCGACCGCACGTTCAAGACGAACGTGTACTCCCTGTTCTGGCTGACCAAGGCCGCGGTCCCGCACATCCGGCCCGGCGGCACCATCATCACGACGTCGTCCATCCAGGCCTACGAGCCGTCCCCGACGCTGCCGCACTACGCCTCGACGAAGGCCGCGATCAACACCTTCTCCAAGGCGCTGGCGCAGGCGGTGGCCGAGAAGGGCATCCGCGTCAACATCGTCGCGCCCGGGCCGGTGTGGACGCCGCTGCAGGTCTCCGGCGGCCAGCCCGCCGACGCGCTGCCCACCTTCGGCGCGCAGACCCCGCTGGGCCGGGCCGGGCAGCCCGCGGAGCTCGCCCCCGCCTACGTGTTCCTGGCCTCCGCGGAGTCCAGCTACGTCTCCGGCGAGACCCTGCACGTCAACGGCGGCATGCCCACCCCCTGACGGGTCCCGACTGACTCCCGACTGACGGGTCCCGACGCGCGAGGGCCCCGCCCGGGTCGACCGGACGGGGCCCTCGCGCACGCCGCGCTCAGGCGGTGGCCGGTGCCACCTCCCCGCCGCGGCGCAGCACCAGCCGCGCCACGACCGCCGCCACGAGCAGCGTGCCGGCGATCGTCAGCGCCATCGGCAGCGCCGAACCCCCGCCACCGGCACCGGTCAGCGGCGCCACGAGCGCCCCGATGCCGAACTGGCTGGCTCCCAGCAGGGCCGCGGCCGCACCGGCGCGCTCCCCGTGCCGGGACAGCGCCACCGCGGCCGCGTTCGGCCCGCACAGCGCCACGACGGCCAGCACCACCCACAGCGGCAGCAGGATCCCGAGCATCCCGCCCAGGCCCGTCACGGCCGTCACGACCAGCACCACCCCGGCCAGGGCGCCCGCGACGAGGGCCGTGGACAGGATCGCCTCCGGCGCCCAGCGCCGCAGCAGGACCACGTTCCACTGCGAGGCCGCCACGAGCCCCACCGCGCCGGCGCCGAACACCAGCGCGAACGTGCTCTCGTCGAGACCGAAACCCTCCTGCAGCACGAACGGGGAACCGGAGACGTAGGCGAAGACCGCCGCCATCGTCAGGCCCGCCACCAGCATCAGGCCCACGAGGCTGCGGTCGCCCAGCAGCTCCCGGTAACCGCGCAGCACGGGGCGCAGCCCCACCGGGGTGCGCCGCTGCGGCGGCAGGGTCTCCCGCAGCGCGAACAGCGCCACCAGCATCAGCAGCGCGCCCAGGACGGCGAGCACGTGGAACACCGTGCGCCAGGAACCGACCGCGAGCACCGCGCCGCCCAGCGAGGGGGCCAGCACCGGCGCGACGCCCATGACCAGGATGAGCCGGGACAGCACGGCCGCGGCGGTGCTGCCGGTGAACAGGTCGCGGACCACGGCCGTGGCCACGACGCTGGCCGCCGCCACCCCGATGCCCTGCAGCACCCGCAGCACCCCGAGCACGGCGATGTTCGGGGCCATCGCGCACAGCAGGGACGCCACGATGTGCAGCGCGATGCCCGCCAGCAGGGGGCGCCGGCGCCCGAGGGCGTCGGACAGCGGGCCGATGACGAGCTGGCCGAGGCCCAGGCCGACGAGGGTGCCGGTGAGGGTGAGCTGCACCGCCGACGCGCTCGCGTCGAGGTCGCGGGTCAGGGCCGGCAGGGCGGGCAGGTAGGTGTCGATGCTCAGCGGGCCCAGCGCGATGAGGCTGCCGAGGACGAGGACGGCCCGCCAGCGCTGGGCGGTGCCCAGCTCCGGGCGGTCCCCGGCGGCCGGGGCGCCGGCCCGCTCCGGGACGGCCGTCGCGGCCACCGCCTCCGGCAGCCCGGCCGCGACGGCCTCCTGGCCCGGTGGTCCGGTGTGCTGCGCGCTGTCGTGCATGTCTTCCCCCTCCGCGGTGAGCCGCACTCCGGCCCTACCGGGCGACAAGCCTCGCGGGCGCGGGGGTGTTCCCGCCACGGTGTTTCGCGGCGCTCAGCGCTGGGCGCGCAGCAGCTCCACGAGCTCGCCCTCGGGGCGGGCCGGGCTCCACAGGAAGCCCTGGGCGCTGTCGCAGCCGTGGGCCTGCAGGAACTCCTGCTGCCGCGCGGTCTCCACGCCCTCCGCGACGACGGACAGCCCCAGCGCGCCGCCGATGCCGATGACCGCGCGCACCACGGCCGCCGCCGAGGGGTCCTCGGCGATGTCCCGGACGAAGCTGCGGTCCACCTTGAGCACGTCGACGGGCAGCTCCGTGATGCTCGTCAGCGCGCTGTAGCCGGTGCCGAGGTCGTCGACGGCCAGCCGCACCCCGCGGGCGCGCAGCCGCGCCAGGTCCGCGCGCAGGGCGTCGTCGATGACCGCGACGTGCGTCTCGGTCAGCTCCACGACGAGCTTGTCGCCGGGCAGCCCGTGCCGCTCCAGCGCCGCCTCGACGTCGTCGGCGAGGGTGCCGGTCTCCAGCTGGCGGCCGGAGACGTTGACGTGCACCGCGGGGGCGTCCGCGCCCAGCACGCCCAGCCAGCCCGCCGCCATGCGGCAGGAGGCGTCGAGCACCCAGCGGCCCAGCGGCACCATCAGCCAGCTGTGCTCCACCGTCTCCAGGAACGCGCCGGGCAGCAGCAGGCCCCGCCGGGGGTGCTGCCAGCGCACGAGGGTCTCCACGGCCGTGGCGCGGCCGGTGACGATGTCGACGACGGGCTGGCCGTGCAGCACGAACTCCCCGCGCTCCAGGCCCTCGGCCGCCTCCGCCAGCAGCACCGAGGCGCGCGTCGCCGCGGCGCGCCCGGCGAGGTCGAAGAGGTGGGCGCGCCCCTTGCCGGCGCGCTTGGCGGTGTACATGGCGTCGTCGGCGTCGACGAGCAGGCGCTCGGCGGTGGAGCCGACACCGGACAGGGCCAGGCCGACGCTCACCCCGAGCAGGTGGGGGCCGCCGGGCACGGACACCGGTTCGGCCGCGGCGGCCACCGCGCGGTCGGCGATGGTGCGGGCGTCGGCCTCGGAGTCCACGTCGAGGCAGAGCAGGGCGAACTCGTCGCCGCCGAGCCGGGCCACGGTGTCGCCCGGGCGCACGACGTGCTGCAGGCGCTTGGCGACCTCGGCCAGCAGGGCGTCGCCGGCGCCGGGGCCGGCGGAGTCGTTGACCTGCTTGAACCCGTCGAGGTCGCAGACGAGCAGCGCCAGGCGGGTGTCGTCGCGGCGACCGGCGGCCAGGGCGTGCTCGATGCGGTCGACGAGCAGCGCGCGGTTGGGCAGCCCGGTGAGCGGGTCGTGCAGGGCCTGCTCGCGCAGCCGCCGCTGCAGCCGCCCGACCTCCAGCAGGCCGACGGCGGTGCGGGCCAGGTCTTCCAGGTGCCGCCGCCCCTCGGCCGCCACCCCGCCGGGGGCCCCGCCGAGGACCTGCAGGGCGCCCAGCACCACGCCGTCGGCGGTGCGCAGGTCGGCGCCGGCGACGACGGGGGCACCCTCGGCGCCCGGGCCCCAGGTGGCGAGGGGGCGCAGCGCGGCGTCCTCGTCGGGGTCGGCGGCGGCCAGCAGGGCGGAGCCGGTGCCGCAGAGCGCGGCGGCCAGCCGCGGCAGGGCGGACAGCTCCGCCGGGAGGGGACCGTCACCGGGCAGGAGGCCGTGGTCGGCCAGCGCTGCGACCCGCCGCTGCCGGGCCTCCGCCTGCCGCTGCTCCAGACCCACGCGTCCTCCGCTCACCGGCCCCCGGGGAGGGCGCCACCGCCTCCCCATCGTCACGCCCCCCGGGGTGCTTGAGCGGTGGGTGCGCCGATCGGGGTGTCGGCGCCGGCCGCTGCCCGGGCCCGGCCGGCGGCTTCCGGCGTGCGGGTGCGGCGGCGGCGTCGCACGATCGGGGTGTGCCCCGCCTGCGCCGTTCCTCCCCCTCGGGCCCCGGCTTCACCCGCCGGCGCGCGGGCCGCGGCTGGGTCTACCTCGACGAGCACGGCGAGCGGATCACCGATCCCGGTGTCGTCGAGCGCATCGAGCGGCTGGCGGTCCCCCCGGCCTACACCGACGTGTGGATCTGCCCCTGGCCCAACGGGCACCTGCAGGCGGTGGGCACCGACGACCGCGGCCGGCGGCAGTACCGCTACCACGAGCTGTGGCGGGCCCAGCGGGACCGCCTCAAGCACGACCGGGTGCTGGAGGTGGCCGCGGAGCTGCCCCGCGCCCGGGAGGTGGTGGCCGGGCACCTGGCGCTGCCGGGGATGCCGCGGGAGCGCGCGCTGGCCACGGCGTTCCGGTTGCTGGACCTCGGCTTCTTCCGGGTGGGCGGGGAGTCGTACGCGGAGGAGAACGGCTCGTACGGCCTGGCGACGCTGCGGCGCGACCACGTGCACGAGCGGCACGGGGAGCTGGTGTTCTCCTACGTCGCGAAGTCCGGCAAGGACCGCAGCCTGGTCGTCGCCGACCCGGACGTGCGCGCGGCGGTCCGCTCCTTGAAGCGCCGCCGGGGCGGGGGCGAGGACCTGCTGGCGTGGCGGGAGCCGGACGGTTCCTGGCACGACGTGACCAGCGGCGACGTCAACGGCTACCTGCACGAGGTGATCGGCCCGGACGTGTCGGCGAAGGACTTCCGCACGTGGCACGCCACGGTGCTGGCGGCGGTGGCGCTGGCGGTGTCGGTGCAGGTGGCGGGCAGCCCCACGGCGCGCAAGCGGGCGGTGGCCCGCGCGGTGCGGGAGGTGTCGGAGTACCTGGGCAACACCCCCGCGGTGTGCCGGGCCAGCTACGTGGACCCCCGGGTCGTGGACCTCTTCGGCGACGGGGTGACGATCGAGCCGGTGCTGCGGGACCTGGGCGCGGACGCCGGCTTCGGGCACCCGGCCACGCACGGCGCCATCGAGGTGGCGGTGCAGCGGCTGCTGCGGGACGAGCCGGTCG
>NZ_BAABIL010000163.1:0-6965 GCF_039542765.1 Kineococcus glutinatus | reverse complement strand
CGGCCCGCGCTGTCGCGCGGTGCTGCGCCGCCAGCCGCTGGCCGCGGTGCCCGTCGGCGCCGTCTCCCTCGTGGGGGCGGGCATCGCGGGTGCGGTCCTGCTCGGTGGTGAGCAGGTGCCCTCGCGGCTGCCGATCGCCGAGCTCACGTGGTGGGACTCCCCGGCGCCGGCCACGAGCGGGGAACCCGCTCCCGGCGGCGCGGACGGGCGGTGAGCACCCCGCGCCGCACCGCCGGGCGTGGTCGCGGTGCGCCGCCCGCGCGTTCCCTCGACGGTTAGTCTTCGACGGTGTTCGGCATCAACGGCGGCGAGTTCGTCGTCATCCTCGTCGTGGCCCTGGTGATCCTGGGTCCGGAGCGGCTGCCGCACTACGCGGAGCAGCTCGGTCGTCTCGTGCGGCAGGTCCGCGACTTCGCCCGCGGCGCGCAGCGGCAGATGCGCGAGGAGCTGGGGCCCGAGTTCGACGACATCGACTGGCGCAAGCTCGACCCGCGCCAGTACGACCCGCGCCGCATCGTCCGCGAGGCCCTCACCGAGGTCTGGGAGGACGACGACGAGCAGGCACCGGTGGCCAGGCGCGGCGGCGGTGCGGCCCCGGCGTCGGCCGGCGGGGGTGTCTCGCTGGGCAAGGAGGCGGCCCGGCCGGCGGCGCAGCGCACGCCGTTCGACGAGGACGCCACCTGACGCGTCCGCGTCCGGGCCCCTGACGCGGACGCGTCCGGACCCGGCTCAGGCCCGGGCCACGCTCAGCCCCAGCTTGCGCCCCGCCAGGCCCCGGCCCTGCCGCAGCACCTCGCGCGCCACCTCGCGCAGCGCCTGCGCGGCGGGGCTGTCCGGCTGCGAGAGCACCACGGGCCGCCCGGCGTCGCCGCCCTCGCGCAGCGCGACGTCGAGGGGCACCTGGCCCAGCAGCGGGACCTGCGCGCCCAGCCGCTGCGACAGCGACCCGGCCACCCGGTGCCCGCCGCCGGCGCCGAACAGCTCCAGCCGGGACCCGTCGGGCATCGGCAGCCACGACATGTTCTCCACCACGCCCAGGACGCGCTGGTGGGTCTGCTCGGCCATCGCCCCGGCCCGCTCGGCGACCTCGGCGGCGGCCTGCTGCGGGGTGGTGACGACGAGGACCTCCGCGCCGGGCAGCAGCTGCGCGACGCTGATGGCGACGTCGCCGGTGCCCGGGGGCAGGTCGAGCAGCAGGACGTCGAGGTCGCCCCAGAAGACGTCGGTGAGGAACTGCTGCAGCGCCCGGTGCAGCATCGGCCCGCGCCACGTCACCGGCTGGTTGCCCTCGACGAACATGCCGATGGAGATGACCTTGATGCCCGCCGCGGTGGGCGGCAGGATCATGGAGTCCACCTTCGTCGGGCGCCCGGTGACGCCGAGCAGGTGCGGCACGGAGAAGCCGTGCACGTCGGCGTCCACGACCCCCACGGAGCGGCCCTCGGCGGCCAGCGCGGCGGCCAGGTTGACGGTCACGCTGGACTTGCCGACGCCACCCTTGCCGGAGGCCACCGCGATGACGCGGGTGAGCGAGCCGGGGGAGTTGAAGGAGATCGTCGGCGCCGCGGTCGTGGTGCCCCGCAGCCGGGCCGTCAGCGCCTGCCGCTGCTCCGGCGACATCACCCCGAAGGTGACGGCCGCACCGCGGGCGCCCTCCACCCGCGCCACCGCGGCGGTGACGTCGCGGGTGAGGGTCTCGCGCATGGGGCAGCCGGCGATCGTGAGCAGGACGTGCACGGCGACCACGCCGTCGTCGCCGACCCGGACGTCGGCCACCATGCCGAGCTCGGTGATGGGCCGGTGCAGCTCGGGGTCGTGCACGGCGGAGAGCGCCTCGCGGACCGCGTCGGCGGTGGGTGCTGCCATGCCGCAAGGCTACGTGGCACCCGCGGTGGCCACCTCCGGCCCGGCCGGCCGGCCCCGGCTCAGCCGGCCGTGACGCGCACGACCTCCTCGAAGGTGGTCTCCCCGCGCATCGCCTTCAGCAGCGCGGAGTCCCGCAGGGTGAGCATCCCGGTGCGGCGGGCCTGCTCCAGCAGCGCGGCCTCGGAGGGGTCGCGCATGAGGATGTTGCGCATGTCGGGGTCGACGTCGAGGACCTCGTACACCGCGGTGCGCCCGCGGTAGCCGGTGCCGCCGCAGTCGGGGCAGCCGGTGCCCTTGAGCGGGGTGGCGTCGAGGATGTCCTCGATGGTCAGGCCGAGCAGCACCAGGGTCTGCTCGTCGGGGATGTAGCCGTCGGCGCAGGAGTCGCACGGCTTGCGCACGAGGCGCTGTGCGATGGAGGCGGTCAGCGACGAGGCGACGAGGAACGGCGCGGCGCCCATGTCGATGAGGCGGGTCAGCGCCGCCACCGCGGAGTTGGTGTGCAGGGTGGTCAGCACCAGGTGGCCCGTCATCGACGCCTTCAGGGCGAGCTCGGCGGTCTCGGTGTCGCGGACCTCACCGATGAGGACGATGTCGGGGTCCTGGCGCAGGATCGAGCGCAGGCCGGCGGCGAAGGTCATGCCCACCTTGGCGTGCACCTGCACCTGCGTGATGCCCGGCAGCTGGACCTCGACGGGGTCCTCCAGCGTCACGATGTTCTTCTCGGGCGACATCGTGGCGTGGATGGCGGCGTAGAGGGTGTTCGTCTTGCCGGAGCCGGTGGGGCCGGTGATGAGCACCAGGCCCTGCGGCACCGACAGCGCCCGCTCGAAGGTGGCCAGCTGCTCCGGCTCGAAGCCCAGGGAGTCCAGGCTCGGCACCGCGTCGCCTCGGGTGAGCAGCCGGATGACGATCTTCTCCCCGTGCAGGGAGGGCAGCGTCGAGACGCGGCAGTCGATGGCGGCGCCGTCGACGGTGATCCGGGTGCGGCCGTCCTGCGGGATGCGCCGCTCGGAGATGTCCAGACCGGAGATGATCTTGATGCGGCTGACGACGGACGGGCCGACGCGCTTGGGGGCCTGCATGACGTCGCGCAGCAGGCCGTCCACGCGGAAGCGCACCCGCAGGCCCTCGCGCTGGCTCTCCAGGTGGATGTCGGAGGCCCGCAGCCGCACCGCGTCGGACAGGATCCGGTTGACGAGCTTGACGATGGGCGCGTCGTCGTCGCTGACGACCTGCTGCGCCGTGCCGTCGCCGTCCTCCTCGGGGGCGACGTCCTCGACCATGGCGCTGACCTGGGACGAGTCCGCGGTCAGGGACCAGGCGCGCGCGAGCTGGTCGCGGATCTGGCTCTCCATGCCGACGACGACGTGCAGCTCGGGGGTGCGGGTGTAGAGCTTGACGTCGTCCAGCGCCAGGACGTTCGTGGGGTCGGCCGCGGCCACGAGCATGTACTCCGGCGTGCGGTCCAGCACGAGGACGCAGGTGCGCTCGGCGACGGCGCGCGGCAGCAGCCGCACCACGTCGGGGGCGGGCACGACCTTCGACAGGTCGACGGACTCCAGGCCGAGCAGCTCGGCGAGGCACTGCCCGAGCTCCGCCTCGGTGACCAGGTTGAGGGCCACCAGGATCTGGCCGAGGCGGCGCCGGGGCGCGTCGGGGTTGCGCTGCTCGGTGAGGGCCAGGTCGAGGTCCTCGGGGAGCAGCAGGCCCTTCTCGACCAGCACGTCACCCAGACGGCGGCGCTGGGGTGCGGCCGGTCCCTGCGGGGCGGTGGCGTCGAGGGTCGTCACCCAGGTGGTGTCGGCAGGTCCGGGCCCGCGCTGAAGTCCGCGGCCGGGGTCCGTTCGGGCGACCGCGGGCCCTCCCCGCCGGCGGACTTGCCCTGCCCCTTGCCCTTCTTGCGCTTGGGCGGGGCGGCGTCGTCGTCGGCGCGGACCTCCTCCAGCAGCGCCCGCAGCTCCGCGCGCACGAAGTCGCGGGTGGCCACGTCGCGCAGGGCGATGCGCAGCGCCGCGACCTCCCGCGTCAGGTACTCGGTGTCGGCCAGGGCGCGCTCGTCGCGGGCGCGGTCCTGCTCGGCGATGACCCGGTCGCGGTCGGCCTGCCGGTTCTGCGCCAGCAGGATCAGCGGCGCCGCGTAGGAGGCCTGCAGCGACAGCACGAGGGTGAGGAAGGTGAAGGAGTACGGGTCGAACCGCAGCGGTCCGGGCGCCAGCACGTTCCACACCACGTACGCGATGACGAACACCGACATGTAGACGAGGAAGCGCGCGGTGCCCATGAAGCGGGCGAACTTCTCCGACGCCCGCCCGAACGCCTCCGGGTCCACGGTGGGACGGGCCACCCACTGCCAGCGCGCCTCCCGCGGGGTGTCCAGACCCGCGCCGCGCCGCCCGCCGCGCTCAGCCACGGCCCACCTCCCGCCGCACGCTGCGCACGACCCCGCGGGCCGGTGATGGCGCCACCCGGGCGCCGTCGCGGCCGGGTGGCCGCTCCTGCAGCAGCTCCTCGTCCTCGTCCTCGTCGCGCCAGTCGTCCGGCAGCAGGTGGTCGAGGACGTCGTCGACCGTCACCGCGCCCAGCAGGTGCCCGCCCTCGTCGACGACGGGCGCGGAGACCAGGTTGTACGTCGCCAGGTGGCGGGTGACCTGCTGCAGGGTGGCCTCGGCCCCCAGCGGCTCGATGTCCTTGTCGATGACCTGCCCCACCGCGATGTGCGGGGCCTCCCGCAGCAGGCGCTGGATGTGCGCCATGCCGAGGAAGCGGCCCGTGGGCGTCTCCAGCGGCGGGCGGCACACGTAGACGGCGGCGGCCAGCGTGGGCGTCAGCTCCTGGCGGCGCAGGTGGGCCAGCGCCTCGGCGATGGTCGCCTCCGGCCCCAGCAGCACCGGGTCGGTGGTCATGAGACCACCGGCGGTGCGCTCGTCGTAGGCCAGCAGGCGGCGCACCGGGTCGGCGTCGTCGGGCTCCATGAGCGCCAGCAGCCGCTCGGCCTGCTCCGCCGGCAGCTCCGAGAGCAGGTCGGCGGCGTCGTCGGGCTGCATCGCCTCCAGGACGTGGGCGGCGCGGTCGCCCTCCAGGTGGGACAGGATCGCCACCTGGTCGTCCTCGGGCAGCTCCTCCAGCACGTCGGCGAGGCGCTCGTCGTCCAGGGCGGCGGCGACCTCGTTGCGGCGCTTGGCGGTCAGCTCGTGGATGACGTCGGCCAGGTCCGCGGCCTTGAGCTCCTCGAAGGCCGCGAGCAGGTTGGTGGCGCCCTGGTCCGCGCTCGGGGAGGCCATGCCGGAGACGGCGTCGGCGTCGACGACGAACGTCTCCCCGCGCCGGCGCAACCGCCCGCCGATGCCGCGGTGGCTCTGCCCGCGCCGGACGAACACCTTCGTCAGCCGCCACTCCCGGGCCCGGACCGGCTCGATGCCGAGGTCCTCGACGGTGGCGGGGCCGCTGCCGTCGAGGAGGGTGACGGTGCGGTCGAGCAGCTCCCCGATCAGCAGGATCTCGGTGGGGCGCTGCTCGAAGCGGCGCATGTTCACCAGGCCCGTGGTGATGACCTGGCCGGCGTCGATGCTCGTCACGCGCGTCATGGGCACGAACACCCGCCGCCGGCCGGGGACCTCGACGACGAGGCCGATGACGCGGTCGGGCTGGCGGCCGGGGCGCACGCTGGCGACGACGTCGCGCACCCGCCCCACCTGGTCGCCCTGGGGGTCGAAGACGGCGGTGCCCGCGAGCCGGGCCACGAACACCCGCGACGGTGCACCACTCATGCTCCTCAGGCTAGCCGCGCCGCGCGGGGACCGGCCGGGCGGCCGCGCGCGGGGCCCGGCCGCGGCGGGGAGGGGCCGCGCGGTCCGTCCCGGACTGCGGCGCGGGGTGAGCGCTCCTACGGTGTGCGCATGGCGAAGTCGAGCGAACTCACGAAGAAGGCGGGCGCCCCCGCCTACACCGTCCCGGGGATGGGCACCGAGCAGGCCCTGGAGGTCGCGGCGATCCTGCAGAACCGGCTCAACGCGCTGACGGACCTGCACCTCACCCTCAAGCACGTGCACTGGAACGTCGTGGGCCCGCACTTCATCGCGGTCCACGAGATGCTCGACCCCCAGGTGGACACCGCCCGGCAGTTCGCCGACGAGGTGGCCGAGCGCATCGCCACGCTCGGCGCGTCCCCGGTCGGCACGCCCGGTGCGATCGTCGGCGACCGCGACTGGGACGACTACTCCGTGGGCCGCGCCGGGGCCATCGAGCACCTGGCGGCGCTGGACCTCGTCTACGCGGGGGTCATCGCGGACTACCGCGGCGCCATCGAGGCGACGGAGGAGCTCGACGCGGTGACCCAGGACCTGCTCATCGGGCAGGCCGGCCAGCTGGAGCAGTACCACTGGTTCGTGCGCGCGCACCTGGAGACCGCCGGCGGGCAGCTGTCCACGGCCGGGGCGCACACCGAGGCGGAGGCCACCTCCAGCGTCCACGACCGGACCGACGCGGCCTGAGAGCCGGCACCGGGAGCCCCGGCACCGGGCGGGCTCCCGGCGCGTTGGACCGTGCGACCGGCGGCCGCGGCAGCGGCCGGGGGACCGACGAGGATGGGGAGATGTCGAACTTCAACCCGATGGGTGGCGGCCGGCCCGCGCTGCCGACGCCGCCGCAGGGGGACCCGATCGGCAGGTACGCCACCTACGAGGAGGCGCAGCGTGCCGTCGACTTCCTCTCCGACGAGCAGTTCCCGGTGCAGAACGTGACCATCGTCGGCACCGACCTGAAGATGGTCGAGCGCGTCACCGGCCGCCTCACCTACGCCCGCGCCGCCGGTGCGGGTGCGGCCTCGGGCGCCTGGTTCGGCCTGTTCGTCGGCGTCCTGATGTCGTTCTTCGGCTCCGGCGGGTTCGCCGGGTTGCTCACCGGCCTGTTCATCGGCGCGGGGTTCGGGATGCTGTTCGGCGTCATCTCCTTCGCCCTCACCGGTGGGCGGCGGGACTTCACCTCCGCCAGCCAGATCGTGGCGGGGGAGTACACCGTGCTGTGCTCGCTGCAGCTGGCCCCGGTGGCCCGCATGGTGGCGCGCGCGGCCCAGCGGTACGGCTTCATCGTCACCGACA
>NZ_BAABIL010000162.1:0-5383 GCF_039542765.1 Kineococcus glutinatus | reverse complement strand
CCGTGCTGCTGCGCCTGCTGCGCACCCACCTGCGCCCGCACCGCCGCGCCCTCGTCGCGGTGGTGCTGCTGCAGCTGGTGGGCACGCTCGCCTCGCTGTACCTGCCGAGCCTGAACGCGCACATCATCGACCGCGGCGTCGTGCGCGGCGACAGCGCGCTCATCCTGTCCACCGGCTCCTGGATGCTGCTGGTCTCGCTCGTGCAGATCGCCTGCTCCGTCGCCGCGGTCCGCCTGGGCTCGGCGGCGGCGATGGGTTTCGGCCGCGACGTCCGGTCGGCGGTGTTCTCCCACGTGCAGCGGTTCTCGGCGCGGGAGGTGTCCCGCTTCGGCGCCCCCTCGCTCATCACCCGCACCACCAACGACGTGCAGCAGGTGCAGATGCTGGTCCTGACGAGCTGCACGATGCTCGTGACCGCGCCCATCATGTGCGTGGGCGGCGTCGTCATGGCGCTGCGCGAGGACGTCGGGCTGTCCTGGCTCCTGCTGGTGAGCGTGCCCGCCCTCGTGCTGTCGGTGGGGGCGCTCGTGCGGCGGATGGTGCCGGGGTTCCGGGCCATGCAGAGCTGCATCGACGCGGTGAACCGGGTGCTGCGCGAGCAGCTCACGGGGGTGCGCGTCGTGCGGGCCTTCGTCCGCGAGGAGGAGGAGACCCGGCGCTTCGCGGCCGCCAACCAGGCCCTCACCGACACCGCCACGGGCGTCGGCCGGCTGCTGGCGCTGATGTTCCCCGTCGTGCTGCTGGTGCTGAACGTCTCCAGCGTGGCGGTGCTGTGGTTCGGGGCCGGGCGCGTCGACTCCGGCCGGATGGAGATCGGCGAGCTCACCGCGTTCCTGATGTACCTGATGCAGATCCTGATGTCGGTGATGATGGCCACCTTCATGGTGGTGATGGTGCCGCGGGCGTCGGTGTGCGCCGAGCGCATCGAGGAGGTCCTCGGCACCCGGCCCTCCGTGGTGCCGCCCGCCGAGCCCGTCGCGCCCGCCGCCCGGCGCGGGGAGGTGGAGCTGCGCGACGTGGAGCTGCGCTACCCGGGCGCGGCGGCGCCGGTGCTGCGCGGGGTGTCGCTGCACGCGCTCCCCGGCCGCACCACCGCCGTCATCGGCAGCACCGGCGCGGGCAAGACCACGCTGCTGTCGCTGGTGCCCCGGCTGCTGGACGCCACCGGCGGCAGCGTGCTCGTCGACGGGGTGGACGTGCGCGAGCTGGACCCCGAGGAGCTGTGGAACCGCATCGGGTACGTGCCGCAGCGGCCGTACCTGTTCACCGGCACGGTCGCGAGCAACCTGCGCTACGGGCGCCCCGACGCTCCCGACGAGGAGCTGTGGGAGGCCCTGGAGGTGGCGCAGGCCCGCGACGTCGTCGAGGAGATGCCCGGGGGCCTGGACGCGCCGGTCGCGCAGGGCGGCACGAACCTCTCCGGGGGCCAGCGCCAGCGCCTGGCGATCGCGCGGGCCCTGGTCGCCCGCCCCGCCGTCTACCTCTTCGACGACTCCTTCTCCGCCCTCGACCTGGGCACGGAGGCGCGCCTGCGGGCGGCGCTGGCCGAGCGCACCCGCGAGGCCGCCGTCCTCGTCGTCGGCCAGCGGGTGGCGAGCGTCGCCGGCGCCGACGAGATCGTGGTCCTCGACGCCGGGGAGGTGGTGGGGCGCGGCCGGCACGCGGAGCTGCTGCGGACCTGCGCGCCCTACCGGCAGATCGTGGCGTCGCAGCTGACCGGGGCGGTGGCCCCGTGAGCGGGCGCGCGGCGCAGCCGGTCGCGAAGGGCCCCGCCGCACCCGCCCGCCCGGTGGGCCCGCCGGGCGGGCGCCCACCGGTGGGCGGCGGCGGCCCGTTCCGGCAGCTGGGGATGCCGGCGGAGAAGGCGGTGTCGTTCGGCCCCTCCGCGCGCCGGCTGCTGGCCCGGTTGGCCCCGGAGCGCTCCCGCGTCGTGGCGGTCCTGGTCTTCGCGGTGGCCAGCGTGGCGCTGGCGGTGGTGGGCCCGCGGATCCTGGGCCGCGCCACGGACCTGGTGTTCGCCGGCGCGGTCGGCTCCCGCCTGCCCGCGGGCACGAGCACGGCCGAGGTGGTGGCGCAGCAGCGCGCGGCGGGCCACGACGACCTCGCCGCCATGCTGGAGCGGATGGACGTGGTGCCGGGCCGCGGGGTCGACACCTCCGCCCTGGCGCGGGTGCTGCTGCTGGCGCTCGCCGTGTACGCCGCGGCGTCGGTGCTGGGGTGGGCGCAGGGCCACGTCCTCAACGGCGTCGTGCAGCGCACGGTGTACCGGCTGCGCGAGGACGTGGAGGCGCAGCTGAACCGGCTGCCGCTGCCGTACTTCGACCGCCGGCCCCGCGGGGAGCTGCTCAGCCGCGTCACCAACGACATCGACAACGTCGCGCAGTCGCTGCAGCAGACGATGAGCCAGCTCGTCACGTCGCTGCTCACGGTGGTGGGGGTGCTGGCGATGATGGTCGTCGTCTCCCCGCTGCTGGCGCTCGTGGCGCTCGTCGCGGTGCCGGTGTCGATGGTGGCGACGGTGCGGATCGCCAAGCGGTCCCAGCCGCTGTTCGTGCGGCAGTGGGCGGCCACCGGGGCGCTGAACGGGCACGTCGAGGAGGCCTTCACCGGCCACGACGTCGTCCGGGTGTTCGGGCGGCAGCAGGAGGTGCTGGCGGTCTTCGAGGAGCGCAACGACGAGCTGTTCCGGGCCGGCGCCGGGGCGCAGTTCGTCTCCGGGCTGATCATGCCGGTGATGGTGTTCGTCGGGAACCTCGGCTACGTCGCGGTCGCCGTGGTCGGCGGGCTGCGGGTGGCATCGGGCGCGATGAGCCTGGGCGACGTGCAGGCGTTCATCCAGTACTCGCGGCAGTTCACGCAGCCGCTGGCGCAGGTGGCGTCGATGGCCAACCTGCTGCAGTCGGGGGTGGCGTCGGCGGAGCGGGTGTTCGAGCTGCTGGACGCCGAGCCGCAGCGGCCGGACCCGGTGCAGCCGCAGCGGCCCACCGCCGCGCGGGGCCGGGTGGCCTTCGAGCACGTCTCGTTCCGCTACGAGGCCGAGCGCCCCCTGGTCGAGGACCTGTCGTTCGTCGCCGAACCGGGCCACACGGTGGCGATCGTGGGGCCGACGGGCGCCGGCAAGACGACGCTGGTGAACCTGCTCATGCGCTTCTACGAGCTGGACGGCGGGCGCATCACCCTGGACGGGGTGGACGTGGCGGCGATGCGCCGCGACGAGCTGCGCTCCCGCATCGGCATGGTGCTGCAGGACACCTGGCTGTTCGGCGGGACGATCCGCGACAACATCGCCTTCGGCCGGCCGGGCGCGAGCGAGGCGGAGATCCGGGCGGCGGCGGAGGCCACGTTCGTCGACCGGTTCGTGCGGGCGCTGCCCGAGGGTTACGACACGGTGCTCGACGACGAGGGCGGTGGGGTCAGCGCGGGCGAGCGGCAGCTGCTCACCATCGCCCGCGCCTTCCTCGCCGAGCCCTCGCTGCTCGTGCTGGACGAGGCGACGAGCTCGGTGGACACCCGCACCGAGGTGCTGCTGCAGCGGGCGATGGCCGCGCTGCGGGCGGACCGGACGAGCTTCGTGATCGCCCACCGGCTCTCCACGATCCGCGACGCCGACCTCATCCTCGTCATGGAGTCCGGCCGCATCGTGGAGCGCGGCGGCCACGACGAGCTGCTCGCGGCGGGCGGGGCCTACGCGCGGCTGCACGCCCGGCAGTTCGCGGGCGCCGGCGGGGACCCGGGGGCGGCCACCGCGGCGCCACCCGGCGGCGGGAGGGCCGGGCCGGGCGGGTGAGGCGGTCGCGCCGCGTGCTCAAGGGCGGCGGCGCCGCCGCCGATGCCGGTGGGACGAGGACGCCACCCGGACGTCCCTCCGCCTCGTCGTGTGGAGCGCCACCGTGCCCGAGAACGCCGTCACCCGCTTCATCGCGGACCGCAAGGTCGGTTCCCGCATGCTGGCCCTCGTGGTCCTCACCGCCCTGGTGGCCGTCGTCGTCGGCGTCGTGGGCCTCGGAGCGGTCGCGAGCACGAACGCGCAGGCGCAGGCGCTCTCCGAGGACACCGTCGCGGCCCTGGTGGCCCGCGGGCACGTGCACCAGGAGCAGCTGAAGTCCCGGATGCTCGCCTCCTACTACGCCGGCTCGCAGGACGCCGGGACGCGCGCCACCTACCTCGACAAGATGGCGGGCACCGACGAGGACCTCGATGCGGCCGTCGCGCAGTACGAGGCGCTCGGCATCGACGAGCAGGCGGCCGACTGGGCGGTGTTCACCGAGAAGATCGCCGAGTTCCGCCGGATCCGCGACGAGCAGCTCGTCCCGCTCGTCGACGCCGGGGACATGACCGCGTACCAGCAGGTCCGCGACGAGGTCGCGCAGCCGGTCATCTCCGACATGGCCGACGCGCTGGACCGCGTCGAGGAGCACGAGACGTCCCAGGCGGCCGCCCGCGCCGCCGAGGCGGACCGGGCGCACCGCGCCGCGGTCGTCGGGGTCGTCGCGGCCCTCGCGATCGGCCTGGTCCTGGCCCTGGGCGTGGCGGTCTGGCTCAGCCGGATGCTCGTCGGTTCGCTGCGCGCGGTGGCCGCGACCGCCGACGCGATGGCCGAGGGCGACCTCGGCCACGAGCTGCACGTGCGCTCGCGCTCGGAGCTGGGGCAGATCGCCGACTCGCTGCGCCGGGCCCAGCAGGGCATGGGCCAGGCGCTGCGGACCATCTCCGGTTCCGCCGACGCGCTGTCCAGCTCCGCCACCCAGCTCAGCGGCGTCTCCGCGCAGATCTCCGCCTCCGCCGCCGAGGCCTCCGGGCAGGCCGGTGCCGCCGCGTCCTCCGCCGGCCAGGTGTCCTCCAACGTGCAGACCGTCGCGGCGGGGGCCGAGGAGATGGGCGTGTCCATCACGGAGATCGCGCACAACTCCGCCGAGGCCGCCCGCGTCGCCGCCGAGGCCGTGCGCGAGGCGCAGGCCACGAACGACAGCATCACCCGCCTGGGGCAGTCCTCCGCCGAGATCGGCGACGTCGTCAAGGCCATCACGGCGATCGCGGAGCAGACGAACCTGCTGGCGCTGAACGCCACCATCGAGGCGGCCCGGGCCGGGGAGATGGGCAAGGGTTTCGCGGTGGTGGCCGGCGAGGTGAAGGAGCTGGCGCAGCAGACCGGGCGCGCCACCGAGGACATCGCCCGGCGGGTCGCGGCGATCCAGTCGGACACCACGGAGGCCGTGGGCGCCATCGGCCGCATCGCCGTCACCATCGAGCGGATCAACGACATCCAGACGACGATCGCCGCGGCCGTGGAGGAGCAGACCGCCACGACCGCCGAGATCAGCCGCAGCGTGGTCGACGCGGCCGCGGGCGCCCAGGAGATCGCCGGCAGCATCAACGGCGTGGC
>NZ_BAABIL010000161.1:0-16370 GCF_039542765.1 Kineococcus glutinatus | reverse complement strand
GCCCCACCACCCACACGAGCAGCAGACCCGAGGCAACCTTCACATCATAACCAGATCAGCAGGCAACCTCATCCGTGACCTCGGTCACACACAAGCTTACCCCATCCCCAGCATCCCCCCGAGCGGATCAGACCACCCCGAACCGGGCCGGCCTCATCCCCCTGCGGGCGACAGGAAGAACATTACGAGCCCCCACCCCCACGGTCAAATCCCCACCACCCACCCACCCACAACCACTGCACCACAACACATCCGCACGAACACGGCGTCAGTCCCCGACGGTGACCGCGGCCAGCGCCCGCCGGCCGCGTCGCAGCACCGCGTACCGGCCGTGGAGGAGGGGGAAGTCGGCGAGACGCGCGTCCTCGGACGTCACCTTGCTGTTGCTCACGTAGGCGCCGCCCTCGGCGATGGTGCGGCGCGCCGCCGACCGGCTCGGCGAGAGGCCCGCGGCGACGAAGAGGTCGACCACCTCGACGTCCGCCGACCCGGTCCGCGCCGCCGGCAGCTCGGCCAAGGAGTCCCGCAGGGTCCGCTCGTCCAGCGCGAGAAGATCAGAACGTCCGAAGAGCGCCCGCGAGGCCACCTCGACCGCTCGGGCCGCATCGTCACCGTGGACGAGGGCGGTGACGTCGTGGGCCAGCGCCCGCTGCGCTGCGCGGGCGGCCGGGGCGTCGACGACCTGTCGCTCCAGCTCTTCGATCTCCTCCCGGTCGCGGAAGGAGAAGGCGCGCAGGTAGCCGCCGACGGGGGCGTCCTCGGCGTTGAGCCAGAACTGGTAGAAGGCGTAGGGCGAGGTCAGCTCCGCGTCCAGCCACACCGCGCCCGCCTCGGTCTTGCCGAACTTCGTGCCGTCCGCCTTGGTCAGCAATGGTGTCGCGAGGGCGTGGACGTGCGCACCGTCCACCCTGCGCACCAGCTCGGCCCCCGCCGTGATGTTGCCCCACTGGTCGCTGCCGCCGAGCTGCAATGCGCATCCGTGCCGGCGGTGCAACTGCAGGTAGTCGTTGCTCTGCAGCAGCACGTAGCTGAACTCGGTGTAGCTGATGCCCGTCGAGGCGAGGCGTGTCGCGACCGCCTCACGGTCGAGCATCCGGTTGACGCTGAAGTGCTTGCCGATGTCGCGCAGGAACTCGATGGCGCTCAGCTGAGCGGTCCAGTCGAGGTTGTTCACCATCGTCGCGGCCGCCGGGCCGGAGAAGTCGAGGAACGGCGCGATCTGCGCCTGCAGGCGCTCCACCCAGCCCGCGACCGTCTGCGGGTCGTTCATGGTCCGTTCGGCCGTCGGTCGCGGGTCGCCGATGAGGCCGGTGGCCCCGCCGACGAGGATGAGCGGGCGGTGCCCCGCCTCCTGCAACCGCCGTGCGGTGAGCACCTGCACGAGGTGTCCGACGTGCAGGCTCGGGGCCGTCGGGTCGAAGCCCACGTAGTAGGTGACCGGTCCCGCCGCGAGCGCTGCGCGCAGGGCGTCCTCGTCGGTGGACTGCGCCACCAGACCGCGCCACTGCAACTCGTCCCAGACGTCGCTCACGACCCGTCCGCTCCCCTCCACCACCCCGGCACCCGCCGGGCGGGCGCCTCTCGCCCACCCCACAGCCTGCCCGATCAGGTCCGGCGGCGGCGACGGGGTTGCGCCGGGCGGTAGGTGGAGACCGTCGGGTCACCCGCGACCCAGCAGCGCCAGGGTGTCGCAGCACCCGCCCCGCCCACGCCCACACGAGGTCCCCAGGACACGTCCGGGTCGGCGACCCCCGCACCGGCGAGAACGCCGAACGAGCCGCCCGCGCACACGTCGACGCCGTTCTCCGTCCCGGACACCCCCAGGGCCCGTGCCAGGCGAGCCGGCCCCCGCGCCAGGTCCGGATCGCGCCGGGCGGACAGCCGCCGCGACCGGGCGAGGTCCACCCCCTCCACCACCTCCCCACCCCGCAGGAGGACCGCGGAGGCCGCGCCGACCGGTCCGGTGACGAGGTTGACGCACCAGTGCATGCCGTAGCTGAAGTAGACGTAGGCGTGGCCCGCCTCGCCGAACATCACCGCGGTGCGCGCGGTGCGGCCGCGGAACGCGTGCGAGCCGGGGTCCGACTCCCCCGCGTACGCCTCGACCTCGGTGAGGCGCACCGACACCACGCCCTCCGGCGTGCGGTGGCGCACCACCCGCCCCAGCAGGTCGCGCGCCACGGCGAGCACCTCCCGGGCGAAGAACTCGCGCGGGAGGTGCTCGCCGACGGCGGGGATCAGCGCGTCAGCCACGCCCGGTGCTCCGCCAGCGCGTCGCGGGCCGCGTCGAGCTGCTCGGCGACGCGCACCGGCGCCGTACCGCCCACGCCGTCGCGCGAGGCCAGCGAACCCTCGGTGCTCAGCACCCCGCGCACGTCGGGCGTCAGGTGGGGGGAGATCCCGGCGAGGTCGTCGTCGGTGAGGTCCCACAGCTCCACGGGACGCCCCTCAGCGGCGCCGCGCTCCTCGCAGCGACGCACGCAGGCCCCGGCGACGGCGTGCGCGTCGCGGAACGGGACCCCCTGCCGCACGAGCCACTCCGCGATGTCGGTGGCCAGCGCGAAGCCCTGCGGTGCCAGCTCCGCCATGCGGTCCGTGTCGAAGGTGAGGGTCGCCACGAGCCCGGCGACGGCGGGCAGCAGGACCTCGAGGGTGTCGACCGCGTCGAAGACGGGTTCCTTGTCCTCCTGCAGGTCCCGGTTGTACGCCAGCGGGAGCCCCTTGAGCGTCGCGAGCAAGCCGGTCAGGTCCCCGATGAGACGCCCCGCCTTGCCTCGCGCGAGCTCGGCGACGTCGGGGTTCTTCTTCTGCGGCATGATGCTCGACCCGGTCGACCAGGAGTCGTGCAGCACCACGAAGGAGAACTCCTTCGTGGCCCAGAGGATGACCTCCTCGGAGATCCGCGAGAGATCGACACCGATCATCGCGGCGACGAAGGCGAACTCCGCGGCCACGTCCCGCGAGGCCGTGCCGTCGATCGAGTTCTCGACGCTGGCGGTGAAACCCAGCTCCGCCGCCACGAACGCGGGGTCCAACCCCAGCGACGAGCCCGCCAGCGCACCGGAGCCGTACGGCGAGACGGCGGCGCGGGCGTCCCAGTCGCGCAGGCGCTGCACGTCCCGCAGCAGCGGCCAGGCGTGGGCCAGCAGCGAGTGGGCCAGCAGCACGGGCTGTGCGTGCTGCAGGTGGGTGCGCCCGGGCATCGCAGCCCCCGGGTGGGCCGCGGCCTGCTCGACGAGCGCCTGCACCACGTCGAGCACGGACCCGGCGACGGTGCGGGCGTGCTCGCGCAGGTACATCCGCAGCAGCGTCGCGATCTGGTCGTTGCGGCTGCGCCCGGCCCGCAGCCGGCCACCGACGTCCGCGCCCAGGCGCTCCACCAGGCCGCGTTCCAGCGCCGAGTGCACGTCCTCGTCGTCGGCCGCCGCGGTGAACGCGCCGGCGGCGACGTCGGCGTCCAGGGCGTCGATACCGGCCAGCAGCGCCTGCAGGGTGTCCTCGTCGAGCAGACCCGCGCGGTGCAGGACCCGGGCGTGGGCCCGCGAGCCGGCGAGGTCGTAGCGCGCCAGGCGCCAGTCGAAGTGGGTGGACTTCGACAGCGCGGCCATCGCAGCGGCCGGGCCGGACGCGAACCGGCCCCCCCACAGACCGCTCTCCCCCGCTGCCTTCGGCTCGTTCATCGGCGTGCTCCTCGACGGGGTGCGGCGGGACGGGTCAACGGGTGCTCCTCGGGGGCTCGGTGCTGGAAGCGTCGTGTCATGCCGGCGCAGGTGGATCGGTCGCCTCGCGGCGGGCGAGGGCGAGGAACCGCGCGGCGAGCTCCGCGCCACCGGCCGGGTCGCGGCCGATGACCAGCACCGTGTCGTCGCCGGCGATCGTGCCCAGCACCGCGGGCATCGTCGAGTGGTCGATCGCGGAGGCCAGGAACTGCGCCGCGCCCGGTGGGGTGCGCAGGACGACGAGGTTCGCCGACGCCTCCGCGCTGACGAGCAGCTCCTCGCACCAGCGGGACAGGCGGGCGTCGAGCACCTCCTGGGCGACACCGGTGCGGGGGGTGCGGTCGCCGCCCTCCGACGGCAGCGCGTAGACGAGACCCGCACCGTCGCGGACCTTGACCGCCCCCAGCTCCACGAGGTCGCGCGACAGGGTGGCCTGGGTGACGACCACGCCCTCGGCGGCCAGGTGCGCCGCCAGCTCCGTCTGGGAGCGGACGGGCTCGCGCCGCAGCACGGCCGCGATGCGGTCGTGGCGGAACGCTTTCGTACCCGCCGACCCCCCGGCGGGCTGCTCGGCGCGGGCGACGGGCTCGGTCATTCGACCCCGTTGCGGGCCAGCAGCCACACCAGCAGCGCCTTCTGCGCGTGCAGGCGGTTCTCGGCCTCGTCCCACACCGCGGAGTTCGGCCCGTCCAGGACGGCGGCGGAGATCTCCTTGCCGCGGTAGGCGGGCAGGCAGTGCAGGACCACCACGTCGCCGGCGGCCCGCGCCACGGCGGCCTCGTCGAGGGCGTAGGGCGCGAAGGCCGCCGTGCGCACCGGGTCGTCCTCCTGGCCCATCGAGACCCACGTGTCGGTGGCGAGGACGTCGACGCCCTCGGCCGCCGCGGCCGCGTCGTCCGTGACGGTGACCGAACCGCCCGTGGCGGCGGCGACGGCCCGCGCGCGCGTGATGACCGCCGGGTCCGGCTGCGCGGAGGCGGGCGCCGCGATGCGCACGTGCAGCCCGGCGACCGCTCCGCCGAGGGCGTAGGAGTGCGCCATGTTGTTCGCCCCGTCACCGAGGTAGGTGAGGGTCGCGCCCGCGAGGGACCCGCGCCGTTCCCGCACCGTCTGCAGGTCGGCCAGGACCTGGCACGGGTGGAACTCGTCGGTCAGGGCGTTGACGACGGGGACGCGCGAGACGGCGGCCATCCGCTCCAGGCGGGCCTGCTCGAACGTGCGCCACACGATCGCGGCGACCTGGCGCTCCAGGACGCGGGCGGTGTCCGCCTCAGTCTCGCCGCGACCCAGCTGGGACCCGGCCGCCTCCAGCACCAGGGGGAACCCGCCGAGCTCGGCGATGCCGGTCGAGAAGGAGACCCGGGTGCGGGTGGAGGGTTTGTCGAACAGCACCGCCACGGCGCGCGGACCCTCCAGGGGCCGCTGCGCGAAGCGGTCGGCCTTCAACCGGGCTGCGAGATCGAGGACCTCCGCCTGCTCGGCGGGCGAGAGGTCGTCGTCGGCGAGGAAGTGGCGGGTCACGGACGGTCTCCGTCGGGTGCTGGGGTGGGCGTCGGGTCCACGGCGTCGAGCAGGGCGGGCAGCGCGGCGACGAAACCGTCCGCCTGCGCCGCGGTGAGGATCAGCGGCGGGGCCAGCCGCACCGCGTCGGGCCGCACGGCGTTGGTGACGAAACCGGCCTCCAGACCGGCCGCCACCAGCTGCGCCGCCACCGGTGCGGTCAGGGCGATCGCCAGCAGCAAGCCCTCACCGCGCACCGGACCCAGCAGCGGGTGGTCGATCGCCTCGATGCCCGCGCGCAGCCGCTGCCCGACGCGGCGCACGTTGCCGAGCAGGTCGTCGCGCTCGATCGCGTGCAGGGTGGCCAGCGCGGCGGCGGCCGCCACCGGGTTGCCGCCGAAGGTCGTGCCGTGCTGCCCGGGACCGAGCAGGGCGGCCGCTGCCGGGCCGAAGGCGACGACCGCCCCGATCGGGACGCCGCCGCCCAGGCCCTTCGCGAGGGTGACGACGTCCGGCTGCAGGTCGGCCCCGCCCAGGTCCGGGAGCTGGTGCGCGAGCCACGCACCGCACCGGCCGACGCCGGTCTGCACCTCGTCGAGCACCAGCAGCGCACCGGCGCGACGGGTGATGTCGCGCGCGGCGGCGAGATACCCCGGCGGTGCCGGGCGCACGCCGCCCTCACCCTGCACGGGTTCGAGGACCACCGCGGCGGTGTCCGCGTCGACGGCCGCCTCCAGGGCGGCGACGTCGCCGAACGGCACGTGCTCCACCCCACCGGGCAGCGGCTCGAACGGGAGGCGGTACTCCGGCTTCGACGTCAGGGCGAGGGCGCCCATCGTCCGGCCGTGGAAACCGTCGAGGGCCGCCACCACCTTCGCGCGGCCCGTGCGGCGGGCCATCTTGAAGGCGGCCTCGTTGGCCTCGGCGCCGGAGTTGCAGAAGAACACCCGTGAGCCCTGCGGCGCCCGCGCCACCTGCAGCAGCCGTTCGGCGAGGGCCACCTGCGGGGCGGTGGCGAAGAAGTTCGACACGTGCCCGAGGGTGGTGAGCTGTGCGGTCACGGCCGCGACGAGCAGCGGGTGGGCGTGGCCCAGCGCGTTCGTCGCGATGCCCCCCAGCAGGTCGAGGTAGCGGCGGCCCTCGGCGTCCCAGACGTAGCAGCCCTCCCCGCGCACCAGCATCCGCTGCGGTCGGCCGTAGGTGCCCATGAGGGAGTTCGCGTAGCGCTCCAGCCACACCTCGGCGCCGCCCTCGGCGACCGGCAGGGCACCGGCGTCCTGGTCGACCACCGCCGCCGCGACGGCGTCCTCCTGCACCACGGCACCCTCCTGCGCGCTCACGACGGCACCACCATCGTGCCGACACCCGAACTCGTGAAGACCTCCAGCAGGACCGCGTGCGCCAGCCGGCCGTCGATGACCGTGGCGCGCGGCACGCCGCCGCGCACCGCCCGCAGGCACGCCTCCATCTTCGGGACCATCCCCGACTGCAGGCCGGGCAGCAGCTCCTCCAGCGCGTCGGCGCTGATCTCGCGCACGAGAGAGGCGCGGTCCGGCCAGTCGGAGTAGAGGCCCGCGACGTCCGTCATGACGACGAACTTCTGCGCCCCGAGCGCCACCGCGATCGCCGAGGCCGCGGTGTCGGCGTTGACGTTGAGGACCTGCCCGTCGCCGTCGACCTGCGGGGCGATGGTGGAGACGACGGGGATGCGCCCGGCGTCGAGCAGGTCGAGCACCGCGCCGGGGTCGACACCCACCACGTCGCCGACGAGGCCGACGTCCACCGGCTCGCCGTCGACCAGGGCCGGGCGGCGCACCGCACGCAGCAGGCCGGCGTCCTCCCCGGACAACCCGACCGCGAGCGGGCCGTGGGCGTTGATCAGGTTCACCAGCTCCCGGCCCACCTGTCCGGTCAGGACCATCCGCACGACGTCCATGGCCTCCGGCGTCGTGACGCGCAACCCGCCGCGGAACTCGCTGGCGATGCCCAGCCTGTCGAGCATCGCGGAGATCTGCGGGCCACCGCCGTGGACGACGACCGGGCGCAGACCCGCGGTGCGCAGGAACACGACGTCCTCGGCGAAGGCGCGCTTGAGCTCGTCGTCGACCATCGCGTTGCCGCCGTACTTGACGACGACGATCGCACCGCGCCAGCGCTGCAGCCACGGCAGCGCCTCGACGAGCACCTCGGCCTTGGCCGCCGCCACAGCGGCCGTCCCGGCGTCCTGCTCGGCGCTCGTGCCCGTCGGGGTGGTGTCCACCGCTGCTCCGCTCACGTCGAGTACGCGCTGTTCTCGTGGACGTAGGCGTGCGTCAGGTCGTTCGTCCAGACCGTCGCCTCCGCCCCGCCGGCGTGCAGGTCGACGCGCACGCGCAGCTCGCGCGGGGCCAGGTCGACGAGGCCCGGGTCCTCCCCCGGTGCGCCGGCCACGCACACGGCGACGCCGTTGAGGCTGACGTCGAGGGCGAAGGGGTCGAACTGCGCGCTCGTCGTGCCGACCGCGGCCAGCACCCGGCCCCAGTTGGGGTCCTTGCCGAAGACGGCGGCCTTGAAGAGGTTGTTGCGCGCCACCGACCGGGCGACCTCGACGGCCTCGTCCTCGGTGGCGGCGCCCACCACCTCGATCGCGATGTCGTGGTCGGCGCCCTCGGCGTCGGCGACGAGCTGGCGGGCGAGGTCGGCGCACACGTGGCGGACGGCCTCCGCGAGGTCGGCCGGGGCCGGCGCGGTGCCGGAGGCGCCGGAGGCCATGAGCACGACGGTGTCGTTGGTGGACATGCAGCCGTCGGAGTCGATCCGGTCGAAGGTGGTGCGGGTCGCCGCGCGCAGGGCCGCGTCGAGGTCGGCGGGTTCGGCGACGGCATCGGTGGTGAGCACCACGAGCATCGTCGCCAGGGAGGGGGCGAGCATGCCGGCGCCCTTGGCCATGCCCCCCACGGTGAACCCCGCGCCGCGGAAGAGGGCCTCCTTGGCCACGGTGTCGGTCGTCATGATGGCGCTCGCCGCCGCCGCCCCGCCCTCGTCCGACAGCTCGGCGGAGGCGGCGCGGACACCGTCCAGCAGCTTCTCCGCCGAGAAGGAGTAGCCGATGAGGCCCGTGGAGCAGACGACGACGTCACCTGCACCGCAACCCGTCAGCTCACCCACCAGCTCGGCGGTGGCGTGGGTCAGCCGGAACCCGGCCGGTCCCGTGAAGCAGTTCGCCCCCCCGGAGTTCAGCACGACCGCGCGGACGCGGCCGTCGGCGCTGGCCCGCTCGCTCCACAGCACGGGGTGCGCCTTGCACCGGTTGGAGGTGTAGACGGCGGCGGCGGCGTCGGAGGGCCCCTCGTTGACCACCAGGGCGACGTCCGGCCTGCCGCTCGCCTTCAGGCCCGCGGTGACACCGGCGGCGCGGAAACCGGCGGGTGCGGTGACGCTCACGGGGCCACCCCCGCGGCGGACAGGCCCAGGCCCTCGTCGAGGCCGAGGGCGAGGTTCACGCTCTGCACGGCGCCTCCTGCGGTGCCCTTGGTGAGGTTGTCGACGGCGGAGACGACGACGACGCGGCCGGCGCGGACGTCGACGGCCACCTGGAGCTGGACGGCGTTGGACCCGAGCACCGCGGCGGTGCTGGGCCAGCGCCCCTCGGGGAGCACGTGCACGAAGGGCTCCCCGGCGTAGGCCTCGACCCACGCGGCGCGGACCGCGGCCGGGTCGACGCCGGCCGCCAGCCGGGCGGTGCTCGTGGCCAGGATGCCGCGCGGCATGGGCGCCAGCGTCGGGGTGAACGACACCCGCACCGCAGCTCCGGCCGCAGCGGTGAGGTTCTGCTCGATCTCCGGGGTGTGCCGGTGCACGCCGCCGACGCCGTAGGGGCTCATCGCCCCCATGACCTCGGCACCCAGCAGGTGCGGCTTGGGCGCCTTGCCCGCCCCGGAGGTGCCCGAGGCCGCGACGACGACGACGTCGTCGTGCTGCAGCAGCCCGGCGGCGAAGCCCGGGGCCAGCGCCAGGCTGACGCCGGTGGGGTAGCAGCCGGGCACGGCGATCCGGCCGGCGCCCTTCAGGGCCTCGCGCTGGCGGGTGCCGTCGGCCCGGGGCAGCTCCGGCAGGCCGTAGGGCCAGCTGCCCGCGTGGGTGCCGCCGTAGAACTCCGCCCAGGCGCCGGCGTCGGTGAGGCGGTGGTCGGCGCCGCAGTCGACGACGACGACGTCCTCCCCGAGTGCGGCGGCGACCTCGGCGGAGGCGCCGTGCGGCAGGGCGAGGAAGACGACGTCGTGACCGGCGAGCACGTCGGGCGTCGTGGGCCGCAGCACCCGGTCGGCCAGCGCCGGCAGGTGCGGCTGGTGCTCGCCGAGGGTGCTGCCGGCGCTGCTCGCGGCGGTGAGGGCACCGACCCGGAAGCGGGGGTGCTGCAGGAGCAGGCGCAGCAGCTCGCCGCCGGCGTAGCCGCTGGCACCTGCGACCGCTGCCGTGAGGGGGGCCGTTCCCCGTGGAGTCATGCGCATGACCATACACCCAGGCGGGTAGTCATGCACAGGATCGGACCACCGATCACCCCGCTCAGGCCAGCGGGTCCCGTGGGCCGTAGGGACGCACCAGCAGCCGGCGCGCGCCGTCCGGCAGGCCCCGGGCAGCGGCCTCCCGCAGCGCGGCCGGCGAGTCCACCCCGGCGCGCAGGAACCCGCCGGAGAAGGCGTCCAGCTCGCCGACCGCGATCGCCAGCAGCAGGCCGCCCACCTCCTCCGGCGCTGTCCACCCCGTCCGGCCGGCGTGGCCGGACATGCCCAGGCTCATCGCCGTCGGCACCACGCCGGGGGACATCTCGAACGAGCGCAGGCCGCGGTCGTACCCGGCCAGGTGCAGCGCCCCGGCGATGCGGAACAACCCGGCCTTGCCGACGCAGTAGCCGGTGTTGACCTCCCGGTCCTGCGCGCCGGCGCCGGAGGACAGGTCCACCACCCGGCCACCGCCACGCTCCAGCATCCCGGGCACCACCGCCTGCACGAGGAGGAAGGAGGAGCGCAGCGTCGTGGACACCACGTGCCACCACTCCTCCGGATCGGCCTCCCAGACGGGGACCTCCGAGCGCTCGATGACCCCGGCGTTGTTGACGAGCAGGTCCACCCCACCGAGGGCGGCCTCCACCTCGGCCACCGCCCCCGCCACCTGGACCGGGTCGGTGACGTCCGCCACCGCCAGCACGGCGCGACCACCCGCCGCCCGCACCGCCTCCGCCGTCGCGGCGAGCCGCCGGGCGTCGCGCCCCACCAGGCCCACGGCGACCCCCGCGCCGCCCAGCGCGACGGACAGGATGCGGCCGACGCCACCGGAGGCACCCGTGACCAGGGCGGTCCGGGCGGCGGGAACCCCGGCCCCCGCCACCCCGGGCGCCGCCACCTCAGGCACGCTGGACCGCTCCCGTGCGCCGGGCGGCCTCCGCCACCGCGGCCTCCCGCGCGCCTCCCGCCTCCTCCGCCGTCAGGGTCCGGTCCGCAGCGCGGAAACGCAGGCCGAACGCCAGCGAGCGCTGTCCCGCCCCGACCTGGTCGCCGGTGTAGACGTCGAACAGGCGCACGTCCTCCAGCAGGTCCCCGCCGCCGGCGCGCAGGGCGGCCTCGACGTCCGCGGCCGGCACGGCCGCGTCCACCACCAGGGACACGTCCTGCAACGCCGCGGGGAACGCGGACATCGCCGGGGCCGGCACCCGGCCCGCGGCGGCCGCCACCAGCGCATCGAGGTCGAGCTCCAGCGCGCACGTGCGCTCGGGCAGCTCCAGCGCCGCGACCGCACGCGGGTGCAGCTCCCCGGCGAAGCCGAGCAGCACCCCGTCGGCGGTGGCCAGGCGGGCGCAGCGACCCGGGTGCCACGGCGCGACGTCCGCGGCACCCACACCGAGCTCGACCCCCACCGCGGCGGCGGCCGTCCGCGCCAGCTCGACGGCATCGGCCCACGTCGCCGGCTCCGGTGTGCGACCCCAGCCGTCCGGCTGCCAGCCCGGCCCGCGGCGCGCGCCGGCGAGGAGGGCCGCCACGTGCCGCGGCTGGGCCGGTACCGCCTCGGCCAGCGCCGCCAGCTCCTCCTGCGCAGGCCGGCCGCCCACCCCCGGCAGCGGGGCGGCACCGCGGTCGGCGCGAGGCAGGGCCACCGACCCCACCTCGAAGACGACCAGGTCGCGCGAGCCGCGGCTGACGTTGCGGCGCAGCACCTCCACCAGCGAGTCCAGCACCGAGGTCCGCATCAGCGGCTGCTCGTCCGACAGCGGGTTCAGCAGGCGCAGCGCCCGCCGGCGCGGGTCGTCGGCGGGCAGGCCCATCGCCTCGTGCACGGCAGGGGCCACGAACGGGTAGGACAGCACCTCCACCGCGCCCGCGTCGGCCAGGGCACGGGCCACCGAGCGGCGCGCCCGCTGCGCGCGGGTGAGACCACGACCGGCGGGGGCGGCCGGCAGCACCGAGGGGATCGCGTCGTAGCCGCGCAGGCGCGCCACCTCCTCCACCAGGTCCACCGGCTGCGCCAGGTCGGGCCGCCACGACGGCGGGTGCACCTGCAGCACGCCACCGTCGGCGGCACCCAGGGTGCACCCGATCTCGGTCAGCACCTCGCGCACCTGCGCCTCGGCGTAGTCGACGCCCACGAGGCGGGAGGGCAGGTCCAGCGGCAGCTGGACGACGGCCCCCGCACCGCGCTCGTCGACGTCCACGCCGCCGGGCGCCGCCACGGCGCCGCCGTGCTCGACGAGCAGGCGCACCGCGAGCTCGGCGGCGGCCGGTGGCAGCGCCGGGTCGACGCCGCGCTCGAAGCGGCGGGCCGCCTCCGAGGGCAGCTTGTGCCGGCGGGCGGTGCGCGCCACCGACACCTGGTCGAAGTGGGCGGCCTCGAGGACGAGGTCGGTCGTGCCCGTCCCCACCTCGCTGTCCGCCCCGCCCATGACGCCGGCCAGGCCGAGCACCCGGGAGGAACCGTCCGGTGCTTCGTCGGTGATGAGCAGGTCCTCCGGGTGCAGGACGCGCTCCACCCCGTCGAGGGTGGTCAGCCGCTCCCCGGCCCCGGCCCGGCGCACGACGACGTCACCGCGCAGCGCCGCCCGGTCGTAGGCGTGCAGCGGCTGCCCGGTGGCCAGCATCACGTAGTTCGTGACGTCCACCGGCAGGGAGATCGAGCGCATCCCCGCCTGCTGCAGGCGCCGGCGCAACCAGGCAGGGGAGGGCGCCGCGGGATCGAGGCCCGTCACGATGCGGGTGACGAAGCGGTCGCAGCCGGGACGCCCGCGCAGCGGGGTCGCGTCGGCCAGCCGGACGCGCGGCCCACCGCCCTCCCCGGCCGGCGGGCGGACCTCCACGGCCGCCGGGTCGCGCAGGGCGGCGGCCACCGGCCGGCCGGTGGCGTGGGCGTACTCCCGCGCCACCCCCCGGATGCTGAAGCAGTAACCGCGGTCGGGGGTCACGTTGACCTCGACCGTCTCCTCGTCCAGCCCGAGCAGCGCCAGCGCGTCGGCACCGGGCGCCGGGACGGCACCACCGAGGAAGGACCCGAGCACGATGATCCCGGCGTGGTCCTCCCCGAGGCCGAGCTCCGCGGCGGAGCAGATCATCCCGTCGGAGACGTGGCCGTAGGTCTTGCGCGCGGCGATGGCGAACGGGCCGGGCAGCACCGCCCCGGGCAGGGCCACGACCACCGAGTCGCCGACGGTGAAGTTGTGCGCACCGCAGACGATGCCGCGCGGCCCGGGTCCTCCGACGTCGACGGAGCACCAGTTGATCGTCTTGCCGTTCTTCTGCGGTTCGGGCTCCACCGACAGCACCCGCCCCACGACGACGGGGCCGCTGACGCCGGAGCGGTGCACCGCCTCCTCCTCCAGCCCGACGCGGACGAGAGCGGCGGCCACCTCCTCGGCGCCGTGACCCTCGACCAGGTCGACGTGCTCGGCCAGCCAGGGCAGCGGGACGCGCATCAGCGCTCTCCTCCAGAGGTCAGGTCCTCCACGCCGAAGGCGCGGCTGAAGCGCACGTCGCCCTCGACCATGTGGCGCATGTCCGTCACGTCGTTGCGGAACATCAGGGTCCGCTCGATGCCCATCCCGAAGGCGAAGCCGGAGTAGCGCTCCGGGTCGACACCGCAGGCGCGCAGCACGTTCGGGTTGACCATCCCGCAACCGCCCCACTCGATCCAGCCCGCACCGCCCCGCTTGGCGGGGAACCAGACGTCGGCCTCCGCCGACGGCTCGGTGAAGGGGAAGTACGACGGGCGGAACCGGATGCGCGCCTGCGGCCCGAACATCGCGCGCGCCAGGTGCTCCAGCGTCCCCTTCAGGTGTGCCATCGTCAGGCCCTCGTCGACCGCGATGCCCTCGACCTGGTGGAACACCGGCGTGTGGGTGGCGTCGAGCTCGTCGGTGCGGAACACCTTGCCGGGGCAGATGACGTAGAGGGGCACGCCGCGGTCGAGCAGCGCGCGCGCCTGCACGGGCGAGGTGTGCGTGCGCAGCACCAGGCCGGAGCCCTCCCGGCCGTCCGCGCCGGCCACGAAGAAGGTGTCCTGCATCTGCCGCGCGGGGTGGTCGGCGTCGAAGTTCAGGGCGTCGAAGTTGAACCACTCCGCCTCCACCTCGGGGCCCTCGGCGACGTCCCAGCCCATCGCGGTGAAGACGTCGCAGATGCGCTCCTGCAGCGTCGACAGCGGGTGGCGCCCGCCGCGCTCCACCCGGCGGGCGGGCAGGGTGACGTCGACGGCCTCCTCGCGCAGGACGCGCTCGTCGCGCTCGGCCCCCAGCACCGCGGTGCGCTGCTCCAGGGCGGCGCGCAGGCGGCCGCGGGCGGTCCCCACCCGCTTGCCCGCCTCCGCCTTGCGGGCACCCGGCAGCGCGCCGATGGCGCGGTTGGCCAGCGCCAGCGGGCTGCGGTCGTCGGTGTGGCGCAGCCGGACCCGCTTGAGCTCGTCGAGGTCGGCGGCGGCCGCGATCGCGTCCAGCGCGGCCGAGACGGCGGCCTCGACCTCCGCCTCGGACAGCGGGTCGGGGACGGGCGGGGTGTCGGGCTCAGCCATGCGGTCGCTTCCTCGTGGGCGTGCGGGTCTCACCGCCCGGGGCGCGGACGGCGAGACGCGAGTCTGGCAGACGTCACCGGCGAGCCGCCCGACCGCGGCTCGCCCTCAGGCCCCGCCCGCGGCCGCGCCGGCCGGCTCCCCCGCGGGCAGCAGCACCCGGAAGCGGGCGCCCCCCGACGGGGAGCGGCCCACCTCCACGCGCCCGCCGTGGGCCTCGACGAGCCCGCGCACCACGTACAGCCCCAGACCGGTGCCGCTGCGCTGACCACCGCGCCAGAACTTGGAGAAGACGTAGGGGCGGTTCTCCTCGCTGATGCCCTCCCCCTCGTCGTCGACCGTCAGCACCACCCAGCCGTCGGCGGTGCGCACGTCGAGGCGCACGCAGCCGGCGCCGTGGCGCACCGCGTTCTCCACCAGGTTGGCCAGCACCTGGTCGAGCCGGTCGGGGTCGGCCCACAGCTCCGGCAGGTCGTCGCCGGCGGTGACCTCGAAGCGCTCGTCGTCGTAGCCGGCGGTGACGAGCCGCTCGACGTGCCGGTGCACCACCGCGACGACGTCCACGGGACGCCGGTGCACGTGCAGACGGCCCGTGTCGACGCGGGAGACGTCGAGCAGCTCACCGATGAGGCGCGTGACCCGGTCGGCGTCGGCCTCCACCGTGGTGAGCATCAGCCGCTTCTGCTCGTCCGTGAACCGCTCCCAGCGGCGCAGCAGGGCGGAGGTGAACTGCTTGACGGACGTCAGCGGCGAGCGCAGCTCGTGGGCGACGGTGGCGATGAGGCTCGCGGCGTCCGACTCGGCGCGCTGGCGGGCCTCGGTGCCGCGCAGCTGGACCACGACACGCGACACGGGACCACCACGGCCGGCGCGCACGTAGCGGGCCGTCACGAGCAGTTCCGACCCACCCGGCAGCAGGAGGAGGCGCTCGCGGTGGCCGGTCCGGGTCGCCAGCCCCGACCACGGGTCCGTGGCGTCCCACCAGCGCCGGCCCGAGGTGTCCTGCAGCGGCAGCGCCTCGCGGACGTCCATCCCGAGCAGGGTGCCGCCCTCGCGGCGCAGCAGGGTCTCGGCGGCGCGGTTGACCGCCGTGATGACCGCGCGGTCGTCGATGACGACGAGGCCGTCGGGCAGGTCGTCCGGATCGATCGCGACGCGAGCCGTCCCGTCCGCGGCGGTGGGCGGGACGGGCGGCTCGCCGGTCGAGGGCGTCTCGGCCACGGGCGCAGGCTAACCGCCGGGACGGGCGTCCGCCGGGCGGCGACGCTGTGCCCGGGCGCTGGCGTAGAGGCAGACGGTCGCGGCGGTGGCCAGGTTGAGGCTCTCCGCCCGGCCGTGGACGGGAACCCGCACGACGGCGTCGGCGGCCTCCCGCTCCGCGGCCGCGAGCCCCTGCGCCTCGTTGCCGAACAACCAGGCGGTGGGCCGGCGCAGGTCCGGCGTGCCGGGCTCGGGCCGCCGACCGCCCTCGCCGGCGTCGACGAGGTCGTCGAGGTCGTGCTCGCCGTCGCCGGCGGCCGCCAGCACCGCGCAGCCGGCCCGGCGCAGGGCGGCCAGGGCCTCGTCCAGCGCCGCACCGGAGACCACCGGCAGGTGGAACAGGCTGCCGGCGGTGGAGCGCACGCACTTGGGGTTGTGCACGTCGACGCTGTCCGCGCTCAGCACGACCGCGCCCGCACCGGCGGCGTCCGCCGCGCGCAGCACGGTGCCGGCGTTGCCGGGATCGCGCACGCGGCTGAGGACGGCGACGAGGCGCGGGCGGCGCTCGAGCGCGGCGTCGAGGCCCACGGTGACCGACGAGCAGACCGCGAGCAGGCCTTGCGGGGTGACCGTGGTGCTCATGGCGGCGAGCACCTCCTCGCTCACCTCGTGCACGCGCAGCCGGGCGCGGTGCGCCAGGGCCAGGACGTCGCCGTGGCGCTCGACGGCGTCGGCCGTGGCGTAGAGGTCCAGCACGAGCGGTTCCCGCCCGGCGGAGGTGGCGTCCGCGGAGGCGGCGACGGCCTCCCGCACCGCCTGCGGGCCCTCGGCGGCGAAGCGGCCGCTGCGCTCGCGCGCCGAGCGCCCGGAGCGGTCCCGGCCCGTGACCCGCTCGGCCGCCAGCCGCCCGGAGACCAGCACCATCGG
>NZ_BAABIL010000160.1:0-8081 GCF_039542765.1 Kineococcus glutinatus | reverse complement strand
GCCCGGCTCATGACCGAGCGCCTCACCCCCGACGTCGGCATCACCTGGGACGACGTCCTCTCGCGGATCACGGCGTAGGCCTTGGCCCAGGTGGCGGGTGAGACGGCCGACCCGGTCAGGGCCGACCCGGCGGCGGCCCCCACGAGCTGGGGGGCCGCCTGGCCGGTGGTGGCCGTGCCGTCGGTCTGCGCGGCCAGCGCCGCGGCGAAGGCCGGCGATGCGAGGGCGCCGGGCGAGTCGGGGACCTCGACCTCGCGCACCCCGGTGGAGTCCTCGCCGTCCGCGGCCGTGGGGAGCACCGCGTCGAGCGCGAGCTCGGACAGCAGGCTGACCTGCTGCTCGGTGACCCCCACGACGAGGGCCCGGTCCCCCACGCGCACGACCGCGACACCGGCCTTGTGGCCGATCGAGGTGCGCTCCAGGACCGCCAGGCCGCTCCCGGCGGCACCGGCGGAGCGGGAGCGGCGCATCCGGCGCGCGATGAGCCACATCAGGCCCAGCACGGCGACGAGGGACACGGACATCCGCGCCAGGACGGCGAGGGTCTCCATCAGGCGCCGTTCTCCGCCCCGGGGACGACGATCTCGGTGACGCGGATGGCGTAGTCCTCGTCGACGACCACGACCTCGCCGCGGGCGATGAGCTGGCCGTTGACCAGGATGTCGGCGGGGCTGCCGGCGGCCCGGTCCAGCTCGACGACCGAGCCGGAGGTCAGGGCGAGCAGCTCCTGCACGGTCATGCTGGTGCGGCCCAGCTCCACGGTGACGTCCATCTGCACGCCGCGCAGCAGGTCCATCGTGCGGCGGGGGCCGCCGGCGGCCGGTGCGGCGGCGGCGGTGGCGGCCGCGGGGGCGGCGGACCCGGACGCGGACACCGCGAGGCCGACCAGGGCCAGGGTCTCGCCGTCGGAGCCGACGATGGCGACCGCGCCGCCCTCGCCGTGCAGGGTGGCGAACGCCGTGGCCGGCTCGCCCTCGACGCCCGCGCCGACGGTGCAGTGGCCGAGGGTGGCCACGGCGGCCTCCATCGCCGGGCGCAGGGCGTCGACGAGGTCGAGGGCGCCCTCGGGGCTGCTCATCAGGGTGTCCATGACGGCCTCGCCGACGACGATGGCCACCGTGCCGCTGGCCGCGCCGGCGAAGCGGGCGGAGACCGCGATGCCGTCGTCGCCGAGGTTGGGAGCGGAGTCGGCGGGCACGACACCGGTGATGCTGCCCGGCGCCGACAGCGGCAGCAGGGACAGCGCCGCCTCGGCGGCCTGGCTGACGAAGGTGTGGGCGTCGGTGGTGGTGGCGGTGCTCATCGGGTCTCCTCGGGGGTCGGGACGATCAGGCAGGCGAGCCGCGGACCGCGGCTGCCCGCGACTGCGGTGGCGACGCGGGCGCCGGAGGCGACGACGTCGAGGGGGGTCTCGGCGCGGTGGGGCAGGCGCACGAGGTCACCGGGGACGAGCGCGAGGATCTCGTCCGGGCGCAGGTGGGCCGCGTTGAAGCGGACGGAGACCTCGACCGGGATGGACTCGAGGTGGTCGTCGAGCCGGTCGCGGTTGAGCCGGCGGACCCGCAGCTCCTCGGGCGTGGCGACCTTGAGCTCGGCGGCGCTGAGCGCGGCGGTCAGCGGGTCCAGCGGCATCGCGACGGTGGCGGCGCTGCGCGTGCCGGCGATCTCGACGTCGATGGTGGCCACGATCATGACGTCGGTGGCGGAGGCGGCCTGGGCGAACTGGGGGTTCTGCTCGATGGACGTCAGGTTGGCCTTCAGGTCCACGAGGGTGGCGAACGAGCTCGCCAGCTCCGTGAGGGCGCGCTGCACGAAGCCCTTGGCCAGCGACGCCTCGATGTCGGTGAGGACGCGCATCGGCTGGGTGCCGGTGCCGGTGCCGCCGAGCATCCGGTCGATGGCGCCGAGGATCATGGGGGTCTCGACGTGCAGGACACCGGCGCCCAGCAGGGGCTCGGGGTCGAAGACGGCCATGACCGACGGCATGGGCAGCATGGCCGCGTACTCGTCGTAGCTGTACTGCTGGATGCTGTCCAGGTGCACCTGCACGGTGGTGCGCAGGGTCGAGGACAGCAGGGTCGCCCACTGGCGGCAGAACGCCTCGTAGGTGATCTCGAGCACGCGGGCGTGCTGACGCGACAGCTTGGTCGGCCGCCGGAAGTCGTACGGGACGGGGACGCCGCGCCGCCGCGTACGCCGGCCGCCGTTCACCCGTTCGGCGCTGGTGGAGGTCTCAGGTGCCACGCTGCATCTATCGGCACGAACGGCCGTCACCCTTTAGCGCTAGGCCGGACGAGTGAGCGGGGCGGCCGGCGGGCACCTCCTCGTGCCCGGCGCGGGCCGGGGCCCGGAACGCAGCAGGGCCACGGCGGACGTCCGCCGTGGCCCTGCTGTGCTGCCGGTCCCTCAGGAGGCCTGCATCACGAACTGCGTGAGGTAGATCCCCATGACCGTCTTGGTGTGCTCGCCGGTCTCGTGGTCCTCGGTGGTGTAGGCCTCGATGATCTTCTCCTGCAGGTGCGTCTTGTGCTCCTCGCGCTTGACCGGGTCCGACAGCTCGGCCATGGACAGGCCGCTGAAGTAGCTGATCGCCTGGTCGTAGGCCTTGCTGCCGTCCAGCCCGCTGGAGCTGCCGTGACCGCTGGACTCCGCGGCGACGCCCTGCAGCGCCAGGCCGAGCTTGAGGTAGCCGTCGGAGAGGTTGAGGCTGATCGGGTCCAGGGCGGTGATGTCGCCCGGGGTCAGCACCTCCTCCGCGGTCTCCGCCGTGGCGGCGGAGGCGTCCTTGCCCAGCACGAGGCCGGCCGTGGTGCCGCCACCGGCCAGCAGCACCGCGGCCGCGGCGCCGATGATGATGAGCTTCTTCTTGCCGGCCTTGGCGCCCTCGGGGGCCGTGGCCTCGTCCTTCTTACCGGCCATGTCAGTGGCCTCCCGTCGCGGTCTCGGTGGTGGTGGCGGTGGTCTCGGTAGCGGCGTGCTCGGTGGTGCTCTCCGCCGCGGCGGTGGCGGGGACGTCCAGCTCGGCGGGGCCGTCGGTGGGCGTGGACTGCGCGACCTCCGGCAGCAGGGCCCGGACCGCCTCCGAGGAGGGCGAGGCGACGACGAGGTCGACGCGGCGGTTGCCGGCCATCGCCCGCTGGTCGGTGTCCGGGTAGAGCGGACGGGTCTCGCCGTAGCCCGTGGAGGTCAGCCGGGTGGGGGCCAGGTGGTGCACGTGCATGAAGCGGGTCACGACGCTGTTGGCGCGCGACGTCGACAGGTCCCAGTTGTCCCGGTAGCGCGTGGTGCTGCTCAGCGGCAGGGAGTTGGTGTGCCCCTGCACGACGATCTGGTGCGGCAGCGAGGCCAGCACCGGGCCGACCGCGTCGAGGACCTCCAGGCCGGTCGGCTCGACGTCCGCGCTGGCGTTGGCGAAGAACACGTTGTCGGCGACGAGGCCGACGACGAGGCCCTCGGAGGTGATCCGGTAGGTCACCTGGTCCTGGTTGCCGTCCACGGCGAGGGCGGCGTCGATCCGCTTCTCGATCTCGCGGTAGTCGGCGACCTCCTGGGTGGCGGCGTCGAGGTTGCCCTGCGCCTCCACCCGCTCCTCCTCGGTGCGGGCCTCCTCGAGGACCTGCTCGCGGCTCTGCAGCTCCAGCGGGTCGCCGGTGACGAACGCCTGGATGTCCAGCGGCGCCTCGCCGTTCTCGGCGTCGTTGACGCCCTGGCTGCCCTGCAGGACGACGTTGCTGGGCGCGAAGCCGTCCTCCAGGCCCTCCTTGAACGCCGCGAACTTCTTCTGGTCCACCTGGCTGAGGGCGAAGAGCACGATGAAGAGCGCCATGAGCACCGTCAGCATGTCCGCGTAGGACACCAGCCAGCGTTCGTGGTTGACGTGCTCGTCGTGCTCCTCGTGCTTGTGCCGGCGCTTGCCGCCCCCGCCGGACATCAGGCGGCCTTCTTGTCCGGCACCGCGGTGCCCGGGGGCAGCAGGCTCTCCAGCTTCTTGGCCACCGAGCGCGGGTTGGCGCCGGCCTGGATGGCCAGGATGCCCTCGACGACGAGCTCCATCTGCGCGACCTCGAGGCCCGACAGGCGCATGAGGCGGCTCTGGACCGGCAGGAAGAAGAAGTTCGCGCTGGCGACGCCCCAGAAGGTGGCGACGAACGCGGCGCCGATCATCGGGCCGAGCGCGGCGGCGTCGGTGAGGTTCTGCAGGACGACGCAGAGCGAGATCACGGTGCCGCAGATGCCGACGGTGGGCGCGTAGCCACCCATGTCACCGAGGATCTTGGCGGCCTGCTTGTCGGCGGTCTTCTTGGCCTGGATCTTGCCCTGGAGGATCTCGTAGAGCTCGTCCGGGTCGGTGCCGTCGATGGCGGTCTGCAGGCCGTCGCGGAGGAAGTCGTCCTCCACCTGCTTGATGGCGTCCTCGAGGGCGAGCAGGCCCTCGCGGCGGGCGCGCTCGGCGAGCTGGACGATGACGCCCACGGTGTCGCCGGCGTTGGTCACCTTGCCGAGGAAGGCACGCTTCAGCGTGCCGATGAGGGCGATGCCGTCCTTGAGGGTGCCGCCCATGAGGCCGACGCCGAGGGTGCCGATGAAGACGAGGACGAGCGGTCCGGGCAGCAGGATGTCGCCGACGGAACCACCCTCGTGGTTCTGGGTCCAGAGCACGGCCGCCGTGGCGACGACGAGCCCGACGATAGTCGCGATGTCCATGGTCACGGCCTCCTGCGGTGCAGCGGCACCGGGGCCGGCAACTCGCTGTCGGTGTCGGGGGCGCCCTGGGCGCCCTTGGTCTTGGCCTCAGCGGCGGGGTGGACGAGCTCCAGGACGTCCGCGGACCCCGTCTCCTCCAGCGAGTGCGCGGTGGCGACGACGCGGGCGCGGAACGCGAGCACCCGCTCGACCAGCTCGGCGAGGGGCTCGCTGATGATGAACTTGGCACCGTCGACGAGGGTCACGACGGTGTCGGGCGTGGCGTCGACGCGCTGGATCAGGTCGGGGTTCAGGGCGAACACCGACCCGTTGAGGCGGGTCACGAGGATCACGGGATCCGTCCTTGGCGTTGGAGTGGGGCCCTTCCGTGGGCCGCTGTGCGCCGTTCCATCGGCGCTGCTGACGTGGATCTGAGGCGGGCTTGCCGCATGAACCCGTTCGTGCTAATGCGTTACTCTCTGCAACCGGGGGCGCGTGCCCAGCGGCTCCCCCGGCGGCGCCCGTCTCCGGGTCCGGGCACCCCAGAGCCGCCCCGGCGGCGCCCATCTCCGGGTCCGGGCGCCCTGGAGCAGCTCCAGGAGGGCCCATCTACGGGTTCGGGCGCGCCGGGCGGCCCCGGGACGCCGGACGCCCCCCGGCCTGCGTGGTGCGGGCCGGGGGGCGTCGGGGTGGTGCGGTGTCCGGCTGGGGGCTCAGCCGGCGCTCAGGCGCGTCAGCGCTTGAGGTTGACGAGGTCCTGCAGGATCTCGTCGGAGGCGGAGATGATCCGCGAGTTCGCCTGGAAGCCGCGCTGGGCGAGGATCAGGTTGGTGAACTCCGCCGACAGGTCGACGTTGGACATCTCCAGGCTGCCCGCGAGCAGGGCGCCGCGACCGGCCTCACCGGCGATGCCGTAGACGGGGGCACCGGAGTTGGTCGAGACGCTGTAGAGGGAGTTGCCCTCCTTGACCAGACCGGCCGAGTTGTTGAACGTCGCGATGGCGACCTGGCCGAGGGTCTGCTTGTACCCGTTGGAGTACGAGCCGGTGATGACGCCGTCGGTGCCGAAGGAGTAGCTCATCAGCGTGCCGATGGGCGCGCCGTCCTGGGCGGTCTCGATGGCGCTCTTGCCGGTGGTGCCGACGTAGCCGGTCAGCTTGCTGACGTCCACGTCGTAGGTCCCGCCGCCGGCGGTGGTGATGGTCAGCGGGGACGGGGTGGAGGTGGCGTACGCACCGTCGACGTAGGCCACGCCGTTGACGGTGGTGGCGTCGAAGTTGATGCTCGCCGCCGGCGTGCTGGGGGCGAACGTGGCGCCGCCGTCGGTGGAGACCTCGATGTTCCAGGTGTTGTCGGGGGTCGACGCCGTGCTGGCGTTGGTGAACCGCATGTGGACGGTGGTGGCCTCGCCCTGGTCGTTGTAGGCCTTGAACGAGGTCGTCGCCGTCGCGGGCACACCGTTGGCGAAGGTCCGGTCGAGGTTGCCGGTGACGGTGGCGGTGCTCGTCGCCTTGGCCGCCATGACGCTGTCGGCGGGGATGACCAGCTTGCCGACCTGGCCGTTGGTGTTGATGGTGCCGTTGGCGTCCGGGCGCCAGCCCATGACGTAACCGCCGGCGTTGGTGACGACCGAGCCGTCGGCGTCCAGGGTGAAGGAGCCGTTGCGGGTGTAGAACACGCCGTCGCCCTGCTGGACGGCGAACATGCCGTCGCCCTGCAGCATGAGGTCGGTGGACTTGCCGGTGGACTGCGCCGAGCCCTGGGTCATGTTCTGCGTGACGGCGTCGACGCGGACCCCGAGGCCGACCTGCGACGGGTTGGTGCCGCCGTTGGCGTCCGTCGGGGCACCGGCGGCCTTGGTGAGCTGGCTGAGCGTGTCGGAGAAGACGACGCTGGAGCTCTTGTAACCGGTGGTGTTGACGTTGGCGATGTTGTTGCCGACGACGTCCATCATCGTCTGGTGGGAGCGGAGGCCGCTGACACCGGAGAACATGGAGCGGAGCATCTGTCGTTGCCTTTCGGACGGCTGGCGGGGGATCTGGCGGGGAACTGGCTGGTTAGGAGGAGGAGGAGCCGGTGCTCTGGCTCTTCGGCACGTCGACGCTGCTCACCTTGGAGAGCACCACGTCCTTGCCGTCGACCTTCAGGACCGGCTCACCGCCGGTACCGCCGACCGAGCTGGCGGTGAAGGAGGCGGACGAGACGACGCCGGTGACCGGCTTGCCGTCGGCGCCCGTGTAGGTGACCGTCTGGCCGACCAGGCTGCTGGCCTGCAGGCGCTGCTGCGACGCCAGGAGCGAGACGTTGTTCTTGCTCATCTCCTCCAGCGTCTCCAGGGAGGAGAACTGCGCGGTCTGCGCGATGAACGCGGAGGAGTCGACCGGCTTGGACGGGTCCTGGTAGCGCAGCTGCGCGACGAGCAGCTTCATGAAGGTGTCCTTGTTGGCCTGGGTGCTGCCGGACGCCTTCGTGCTGGTGCTGGCGGCGCTGCTCGTCTTGGCGGCGGCGCTGGCCTGCGCCGCGTCGGAGTTGGCGATGAGCGAGGCGTAGGGCGAGGAGCCGCTGGCCGCGTCGATGGTCATGCTTCCTCCTTCGGTCGTCCGGGTGATTTCCTGTAGCCCGTCCGGGGCATTTCCTGCCGCCGGACGGGCGACGGGGCTCAGGGACGGGGCTCAGACCTGCAGGTCCAGGCCGCCGCGGGCGGCGGCGGACGCGCTGCGCCGGGACGCGCGCTGCTCGTCCGCGGCGAACAGGGCGCGGCGGTCGCCGCCGGGGCCGGACTGCTGCCCCTGCTGCCCGGAGCGCTGCTGGGAGCCGCCCTGACCGGCGTCGGCGGCGGCGCGGGAGTGCTGCTGGCCCGGCTGCGCGTCGCCGCGCACGTCGACGCTGGTGGACGCGAAGTTCGTGGACGCGAGCTCGCGCTGCAGCTCGCCGGCGGCCTGGCGCAGCGCGTGGCGGGCCAGCTCCGAGGCCGCGGACAGCTGCACGTGCAGGGCGCCGTCGAGGACCTCGGCGCTGACCTGGACGGGCCCGAGGCCGACGGGGTTGACCTCGACGGTCAGGCGGTGGACCGCGTCGGTGGCCGGCGGCAGGTGCTCGAGCCGGCCCGCCAGCCCCGCGGCGAAGGCCGTGGGGTTGGTCAGGGGCAGCGGCGCGGGCGGGGTGGACGTCACCGGGACGGCCGGGGCGGTGGCGGTGACCGTTGCGGGTGCGGGTGCCACCACGGCGGTGGGCACGGGCGCGGCGGCGGCCCCCTGCGCCGGATCGACGGCGGCGAGCGCGTCCGTCACCGCTCGCTGCAGCGGCGAGGTCGCCGGCTGGGGCACGACGGGGCTGGCCGCGAGCACGACGGGTGCGGGGGTGGCGCCCGGCTGGGCGGTGGCCGGCGCGGTGCGCGC
>NZ_BAABIL010000159.1:0-7689 GCF_039542765.1 Kineococcus glutinatus | reverse complement strand
CCGGAGAACAGGTAGACGGCGTAGTCGTCGATGGAGCCGTTGAGGTCCAGGAAGTAGCCCTGCCCGAGGCTGGCGCCCAGGCCGAGGAGGGTGTCCAGCTCCGCGGGCGTCTCGATGCCCTCGGTGACGGTGGCGGCGCCGATGCTGGTGCTGAAGCCCAGCAGCGAGGCGACCAGCGCGCGCCGGACGGGGTCGGTGTCGATGCCGGCGACGAGGCTCATGTCGAGCTTGACGACGTCGGGCCGCAGCCGCACGACGTGGCGGAAGCTGGAGAAGCCGGCCCCGGCGTCGTCCACGGCCACCCGGGTGCCGGCGGCCCGCAGCCGGCCCAGCACGTCGAGCAGCGCGTCGTAGTCCTCGATCCGGGCGTGCTCGGTGAGCTCCAGGACCACCCGGGAGGCGCTCGCGCCCCGCAGCACGTGGGCCAGCCCGGGGTGCAGGACGGTGGCGGGGGAGACGTTCACCGCCAGCCAGGTGCGCGGGGGCAGCTCGTCCAGCAGCGCCAGGGCCCGGGAGACGGCCAGCAGCTCGGCCTCGCAGGTGCGCCCGGCCCGTGCGGCGGCGGCGAAGAACGCGGCGGGGTCCAGGGGCGGGGAGCCGCCGATGCGCGCCAGGGCCTCCACGCCGCGCACGTCGCCGGTGCGCAGGTCGACGACGGGCTGCAGCACGACGTGCAGGTCGTCGGCCCGCGGCGGCAGGGGGTCGCGCAGGTCCAGGTGCACGACCGGTTCCCGCGCGGCTCTCCGTTCCCGCGCGGCTCCCCGCGCGGGGCCCGGTGCGGGGCCCGGTGCGGGGCCCGGTGCGGGTGCGGGGGCGGGGGCGGCGGTGGACACCGCGTCGCGGCCGGTCGTGCGCGCCTGCGCCTCCAGGCCCTCGGAGAGTGCGCCGGCGAACCGCTCGAGCCGCTGCACCGTGCGGGCGGTGCTCACCACCAGCCCGGCCAGCAGCGTGGCGGCGGTCAGCGAGTGCGCGGCCAGCGCCGCCCACCACAGGGCGTCGTCCGCCCGGGAGGAGCCCACCCGCAGCAGCAGCGCCCCGCACACGCCGAGCAGGCTCAGCAGCGGCCACTGCACCGTCCAGTGCAGCGCGGCGGGGTTGCCGAGGGTGCGCGCCAGCCGCACGAGGGCGAGGACCGCCAGGACGGTCAGGACCGCCCACACCGCCCGCGCGCCGTCGGCGATCCGCCCGTCGTCGTCGTAGAGGTCCGGCAGCCGCGGGCTCTCCAGCGCCAGCCCCACCGCGGCGCCCAGCGCGAGGCCGACGGCGGCCAGCGGCGGGCCGGGGGACAGCCGCGAGGGGCGCGCGGCCAGCAGCATCCCGACCGGGTACAGCGCCGCCCCCAGCATCGACAGCGCGGGCAGCTGCCCGGCGGGGAACGCGCTGTCGCCGGGCAGCTGCAGCCCGTTGGCGCCGAGGCTGCGGACGACGTGCACGCCGGCTTCGGCGAGGAACAGCGCGGCCAGCCAGCCCAGCCGCCCGCTGCAGGACGTCAGCGCGTGGGCCGCGAGCAGCCCCCCGGCGGCCAGGTAGCTGATGGTGATGGTGCTGAACAGCCAGGTGGGTCCGGGGCCGGTCGCCGCGCCGGGGTCGAGGACGGCGAAGAAGGCCCACAGCAGCCCACAGGCGGTGAGGACGGCGACGACCGCCGTGGTGCGCACGCGGCGGGGCGTGGGGAGCCGGGGCAGCACGCGACCGGGCAGCGGTCGTCGCATGCTTCCTCCTCCGGGGGCCTGTCACCAGTGTCCCGCCGCGGGTGCGCCGCGTCATGCCGACGGGTGGGGGCCGCGCGGGGCGCCCGGCCTGGGACCATCGGGGCGTGAGCAGCACCGATCCGGTCCGCGCCGACCTGGGCAAGCGCCCCGCCGAGGTGTCGGCCATGTTCGACGACGTCGCCGAGCGCTACGACCTCACGAACGACCTGCTGTCCCTGGGGCAGGACCGCCGCTGGCGCCGGGCGGTGGTGCGCGCGCTGGACGCCCGGCCCGGGGAGCGGGTCCTGGACCTGGCCGCGGGCACGGGCACCTCCACCGAGCCGTTCGCCGACGCCGGGGTGCTGGCGGTGCCGTGCGACTTCTCCCCGGGGATGCTCCGGGTGGGCAAGCGCCGCCGCCCCGACCTGCCGTTCACCGCCGGTGACGCGACGCGGCTGCCCTTCGCCGACGGCGCGTTCGACGCCGTGACGATCTCCTTCGGCCTGCGCAACGTCGTCGACCCGGACGCGGCGCTGCGGGAGATGGCGCGCGTGACCCGCCCCGGCGGCCGCCTGCTGGTGGCGGAGTTCTCCACCCCGACGTGGCGGCCGTTCGCGACCGTGTACGGCGGGTACCTCGTGCGGGCCCTGCCCGCCGTGGCGCGCCGCGTCAGCTCGAACCCCGACGCCTACGACTACCTGGCCGAGTCGATCAGGGCGTGGCCGGACCAGGCGGCGCTGGCGGAGCGGGTCCGGGCGGCGGGCTGGGCCGAGGTGGCCTGGCGCGACCTCAGCGGCGGGGTCGTGGCCCTGCACCGGGCCCGCCGGCCCTGACGTCCGGGCGCCCACCTCCGGTTGCCGCCGCCCGGGGCGCGGGTGAGGGTGGGGCGCGGCTCCGGGACGGGGCCACCCGCACCGGCCCCGGAGGTTCCCGTGCACCCAGCAGCCCCCACCCCGCGGCGCCTGCCGTGAAGCGCGCGCTCACCACGACCGCCGTCGTCACCGGCACCGTCGCCGGCACCGCCGCGGGCACCGCCGCCGTGCGCCGGTTCAGGGCCGGTGCGCAGGCCGGTGCCGGAGCGCTGCGCTGGCAGGTCGTCACCGTGCTGCGCCCGGCCGGGGAGGTCGTCGTCGACGGCGTCCCGCCGCAGCCGCTGGCCGCCCTGGGCGACGACGTCGAGGTGCGTCTGCAGCCCGCTCCCGGCGACCGGGGCACCGAGCTCGCCGCCCGGATGCGGCGCACCGCCACCCCGCCGGGGAGCGGCGAGGACCCCCGCGAGGTGCTGCGCACCGCCCTGCGGGAGTCCAAGCAGCTGCTGGAGGCCGGGGAGGTGCTGCGCCGGGACCCGCAGCCGCAGGGGGAGCGCAGGTCCACGCCGGCGGGCGCGCTGCTGGACGCCGTCGTGCGCCGCTCGCAGGGGTGGGGTGTGCGGTGAGGGCCCTGGTGTGGCACGGCGTGGACGACCTGCGGGTGGAGACGGTCGACGACCCGCAGGTCCTCAACGACCACGACGTCATCGTCGAGGTGGGGCTGAGCACCTCCTGCGGCTCGGACCTGCACCTGCTGGGCGGTTACATCCCCTTCATGCGCTCCGGCGACGTCATCGGCCACGAGTTCATGGGCCGGGTCGTGGAGGTCGGCAGGGCGGTGACGAAGCACGCCGTGGGCGACCGCGTCGTCGTGACGTCGTTCATCTCCTGCGGGAAGTGCTGGTACTGCCGGCAGGAGCTGTACTCCCTGTGCGACAACACGAACGTCAACCCCGGCATCACCGAGGCCACCTGGGGGCAGTCGCCGGGCGGCTGCTTCGGCTACTCCCAGGCCGTCGGGGGCTACGCCGGCTGCCACGCGCAGTACGTGCGGGTGCCCCACGCCGACGTCGGTGCCTTCCCGGTGCCCGAGGGGGTCTCCGACCTGGCGGCGCTGTTCGTCTCCGACTCGGTGTCCACCGGCTGGATGGGCGCCGACCTCGGCGGCGTCCGGCCCGGGGACGTCGTCGCGGTGTGGGGGGCCGGGGCGGTGGGGCAGATGGCGGCGCGCGCCGCGGTGCTGCTGGGCGCCGAGCGCGTCGTCGTCGTCGACCGGCTCCCGGAGCGGCTGGCGCAGGTGCGCGACCACGTCGGCGCGGAGGTGCTCGACTTCACCGCCACCGACGTGATCGGGGAGCTGCGCGAGATGTCGGGCGGTCGCGGCCCGGACGTGTGCATCGAGGCCGTCGGCATGGAGGCCGCCGCGCACGGCGTGCAGGGCGCCTACGACATGGTCAAGCAGCAGCTGCGCCTGCAGACCGAGCGGGGCGCGCCGGTGCGGGACGCGGTGCTGTCCTGCCGCAAGGGCGGCTCCGTGTTCGTGCTCGGGGTGTTCGCCGCGGTGATGGACAAGTTCCCCCTCGGGGCGCTGATGAACAAGGGGCTCACGTTCCGCGGGGCGCAGATGCACGGGCAGCGCTACGCCGCGATGCTGCTGGATCGCATCGCGGCCGGTGAGATCGGCACCGAGCACCTCGCCACGCACGTCATGCCGCTGGAGCGGGCGCCGGAGGGCTACCGGATCTTCAAGGAGAAGGAGGACGGCTGCGTGCGGGCGGTGTTCGACCCCGCGCGCTGACCCCCTCGCCCCCGCTCGGGCCGCGTCCGCCCGAGGGGGGTCCTAGACTCGCTCGTGAAGGTTTTCACGAAGTCCCGCCCACCGCGGGACCGCGGGCGGAGGGCGGCGGAGGACATGGTGCAGGCGCTGGCGGAGCGGCCGGCCGGCGCGGCGGGGGCGGGCGACCCGGACGCCGACGTCCTCGTGGTGGGTGCCGGCCCGGCCGGCAGCACCCTCGCCGCGCACCTGGCCGGTGCCGGGCACCGCGTCGTCGTCTGCGAGAAGACCGCGTTCCCGCGGGAGAAGGTCTGCGGTGACGGCCTGACCCCGCGCGCGGTGCGGGAGCTGCAGCTGCTGGGCCTGCCCACCCCGCGCGAGGAGGGCTGGCTGCCCAACCGGGGGCTGCGGCTGATCGGCGGCGGCGTGCGGCTGGAGGTGCCCTGGCCCGAGCTCGCGGAGTTCCCCGGCCACGGCCTGGTCCGCACCCGCGAGGGCCTGGACGCCGACCTGGCCCGGCACGCGGTCTCCCGCGGTGCGGTGGTGCTGGAGCGCACGGCGGTCACCGGCCCCGTCGTGGACGAGCGCACCGGTTCGGTCGTGGGGGTGAGCGTCCGCGCCGTCGACGAGCGGGGCCGGCGCACCGGCGCCGAGCGGGTGCTGCGGGCGCCGGTCGTGGTCGCCGCCGACGGCGTCTCGGGCCGGATGGCGCTGGCCCTGGGGCTGCGCAAGCGCGAGGACCGGCCGCTGGGGGTCGCGGTGCGCACGTACTTCCGCAGCCCCCGGCACGACGACGACTGGCTGGAGAGCTGGCTGGAGCTGCGCGAGGCGGGCCGGGGGGACCTGCTGCCGGGCTACGGCTGGGTGTTCGGCGTCGGTGACGGCACGAGCAACGTGGGCCTCGGCGTGCTGGACTCCACGGCCGGTGGTGCGCGCATCGACTACCGGGAGCTGCTGCGGCGCTGGCTGACGAGCCTGCCGCCGGAGTGGGGGTTCCGCCCGGAGGAGCAGGTGGGCCCGATCCGGGGCGCGGCCCTGCCGATGGCCTTCAACCGCACCCCGCTGTACGGGCGCGGCCTGCTGCTGCTGGGCGACGCGGGGGGGATGGTCAACCCGTTCAACGGGGAGGGCATCGCCTACGCGATGCAGTCGGCGCGGATGGCGGCGGCGGTGGTGGCCGACGCCCTGGCCGCGCCCGACGCCCGCGCGCGCGAGCGCGCCCTGCACCGCTACCCCGCTGCGATTCGCGCTGAGCTCGGCGGGTACTACACCCTGGGACGTGTGTTCGTGTCCCTCATCGGTCATCCGGAGGTCATGCGGGTGGCCACCCGTTTCGGCCTGCCGCACCCGGGTGTCATGAAGCTCGTCGTGAAGCTGCTGGCCAACCTCGCCGAGCCCCGCGGTGGTGACGCCGCCGACCGCGTGCTCAGCGCCCTCACGCGGGTGGTGCCGGCCGCATGAGCCGTCGCGCGACGGGCACCGCCACCGCCCCGGTCTCCGGTCCGCTGACCGTTGCCGCCGCCTCGGCGTCCCCGGGCCTGCCCACCACCGACGACGCGCTGGAGCCGGCCCTGCGCGGCGGCCTGGAGGTGGTGGAGGCGCGGCTGCGGGAGGCGGTGGCCAGCACCGACGCCCTCGCCGACTCCGCCTCCCGGCACCTGGTGGAGGCCGGGGGCAAGCGGGTGCGGCCGATGCTGACGCTGCTGGGGGCGCACCTGGGCGATGCGGACGACCCGCGCGTGGTGGAGGCCGCGGTCGTGGTGGAGCTGACGCACCTGGCCTCGCTGTACCACGACGACGTGATGGACTCCGCCCCCACGCGGCGCGGTGCCCCGGCGGCGCACCAGGTGTGGGGCAACAACGTCGCCATCCTCACCGGCGACCTGCTGTTCGCGCGGGCCTCCAACCTCGTCGCCGACCTCGGCCCGGAGGCGGTGCGCATCCAGGCCGCGACGTTCGAGCGGCTGTGCCTGGGGCAGCTGCACGAGACGGTGGGCCCGCGCCCCGACGAGGACCCGGTCGCGCACTACCTGGGGGTGCTGTCGGACAAGACGGCCTCGCTCATCGCGACGGCGGGCCGCTTCGGGGCGATGTTCGGCGGCTGCGACCCGGCGACGGTGGACGTCCTGGTCCGCTACGGCGAGGACGTCGGGGTGGCCTTCCAGCTGGCCGACGACGTGCTGGACCTGACCAGCGAGGTGGGGGAGTCCGGCAAGCGGCCGGGCACGGACCTGCGCGAGGGGGTGCCGACGCTGCCGGTGCTGCTGGCGCGCCGGGCGGCGGCGGAGGGCGACGCGGCGGCGCGGGCGGTGGTGGGCCTGTTGGACTCCGGCCGCCTCGACGACGACGGCGTGCTCGCGGAGGCGGTGGCGCTGCTGCGGGCCCACCCGGTGACGGCGGCGGCCCGGGACACGGCGCGGCAGTGGGCCCGGCGGGCGCAGCGCACCCTGGCGCCGCTGCCCGGGTCGGCGGCGGCGCGGGCGCTGGTGACGTACGCGGGGTCCGTCGCGGACCGGGTCGGCTGACCGGCAGGTCGTGCTCAGCCGCGCAGCAGCCGGGCGAGCACGTCCACCCCGCGCACGAGCTGCTCCTCGCTCGCGGCGCCGTAGCTGAGCCGCAGGTGGGGGGCGGGCGCCTCGCGGGCGAAGTAGCCGCGCCCGTCGCCGACGTGGACGCCGACGGCCAGCGCGGCGCGGGTCGTGGCGCCGCTGTCGGCGCCGGCGGGCAGGCGCAGCCACACGTGCAGGCCCCCGCCGGGCGGTGCGGCGGTGTGCCCGAGGGCGCTGACCAGCCGGGCGTGCAGCAGGTCGCGGCGCCGGGCCAGGGCCGAGCGCAGCCGGCGCAGGTGCCGCGCCCAGTCGGGGGCGGCGAGCAGCTCGGCGGCGGTCTCCTGCAGCGGCCGGGCGACGAAGAGGTCGTCGGCCACCCGGGCGCTGCGCAGCCGCTCCAGGGCGGGGCCGCGGGCGACGAGCGCCCCGATGCGCAGGCTGGGCGAGGCGGGCTTGGACAGCGACGTGACGTGCACGACGTGCCCGTCGGGGTCGTCGGCGACGAGCGGGCGGGGCGCCTCGCCGTCGAGGGAGAGGTGGCGGGCCCAGTCGTCCTCGACGACGAAGGCGTGGTGGCGGGCGGCGGCGGCGAGCACCGCGGCGCGCCGCTGCGGGCTCGTCACGGCGCCGGTGGGGTTGGCGTAGGTGGGCTGCAGGTAGGCCAGCGTGGCGCCGGTGCGGGCGAGCAGGTCGTCGAGCAGGTCGGCGCGGACGCCCTCGGCGTCGGTGGGCACCGGCACCGGCACCATGCCGGCGGCCTGGGCGGCGGCGACGGCCCCGGGGTAGGTGGGGTCCTCCACGAGCAGCGGCGCGCCGGGGGAGCCGAGCGTGCGCAGCACCACCGACAGCGCCGCCTGCCCGCCGGG
>NZ_BAABIL010000158.1:0-5229 GCF_039542765.1 Kineococcus glutinatus | reverse complement strand
CGGGCAGGTGCTGGTGGTCGACGCCGAGGACACCTTCACGTCGATGCTCGCGCACGTCCTCACCGCCGGCGGGCTGCCCGCGCGGGTGCTGCGCTACGACGACCCGGGCCTCGACGCCGCGCTGGCCGCGCACCGCGGTCTCGTCGTCCTCGGCCCGGGCCCCGGCGACCCCGAGGACTCCGCCGACCCGCGGCTGGCGCGGTTGCAGGACCTCGCCGCGTCCCAGCTGGCGCAGGCCCGCGCCGGCGGCAACCCGCTGCTCGGGGTGTGCCTGGGGCACCAGATGATCTCCCGGACCCTCGGGTTGCCGCTGCGGCGCAAGGACGCCCCGTTCCAGGGCGCGCAGCTGGAGGTCGACGTGTTCGGCCACCGCGCCACCGTCGGGTTCTACAACTCCTTCACCGCGCGGGCGGACGAGGAGCGGCTGGCGCAGCTCGCCGCCGACGGGGTGGAGGTCTGCCGGGCACCGGGCGAGGAGGTGCTGGCGCTGCGCGGCCGGGGGTTCGCGGGCGTGCAGTTCCACCCCGAGTCGGTGCTGACGCTGGACGGGCCGGGCGTGCTGCGCAGCGTGGTGGCGCCGCTGCTGGGCTGAGCCCGTCGCCGCGCCCTTCTCCGGGTTCGGGCGGCGAGATGGGCCCGTCGCGGCGCCCTTCTCCGGGTTCGGGCGGCGGGAACCCCGCATCCGGGCGCCCGAACCCGGAGAAGGGCGCCGGGGGGCGCGCCGTCACAACCGCGGGTCCACCGGCTCGGACTCCAGCACCAGCACCGCCACGACGCACTCGTGCACCCGCCACAGCGGCTCGCGGGCCGCCAGCCGCTCCAGCGCCTCCAGCCCGAGGGCGTGCTCGCGCGCGGCCAGCGACCGCTTGCGGCCCAGGTTGCGCTCCCGCAGCCGCACCAGGTTGGCCGGTTCGGTGTAGTCGGGCCCGTACACCAGGCGCAGGTACTCCCGCCCGCGCACCTTCAGCCCGTGCTGCACCAGCCCATTTAGCCCGCGCACCACGTTCGCGGCGGGTTTGACCACCACGCCCTCGCCACCGGCGTCGGTCAGCGCGCGCCACCAGCGCACCCCGGCCGCGACGGAGGCCTCGTCGTCCACGTCGACGGCCAGGCGGGCGGTCGCGGCGAACACGCCCGGGTCGGCCGCCACCAGCCGGTCGGCGACCTCCAGGTGCCAGGCGTGCGGCCGCCCGGAGTACGTCGCCCCCTCGGTGGCCAGCAGCTGGAACGGCGCCAGGCGCACCCCCTGCACCCCGTCCACCTCCCAGCAGTAGCGCCGGTACGCGGCGCGGAAGGAGTCGGCGTTGCGCCGGCGGGAGCTGGTGCGCGCCAGCAGGTCCGCCACGTCGAGGCCGCGGCCGGCCACCTGCCCCAGCACGTCCGCCGCCGCGGCCAGCCCCGCCTCCGCCGCCGCGCCGGTGGCGGCGTACTGCTCCCGCAGCAGCTGCTGCGCCTTGGCGTTCCACGGCAGCAGCTCCGCGTCCAGCAGCAGCCAGCCCGTGCCCAGCTCCTCGAACAACCCGGCGCGCTCGGCCGCGGCCCGCACCCGCCCCAGCAGGGCCTCGGTGCGGGGCGCGTCGAAGAAGGAGCGGCCGGTGCGCGTCCAGACCGCGCCGAGCGCCCCGCCGGGCGCGCCGAAGCGGGCGGTGGCGGCGGCGAGGTCGCGGCAGACGAGCAGCACCGCGCGCGAGCCCATGTGCTTCTCCTCGCAGAGCACCTCGCGCACCCCGTCGGCGCGGTAGGCGGCGAACGCCTCGGCCGGGTGCTCCAGCAGGTCCTCCTCGGCCGAGGTCGCCACCGGGCTCGTCGTCGGCGGCAGGTACGCCAGCCAGCGCGGGTCCACCGCGAAACGGCTGACGACCTCCAGCGCCGCCGCGGCGTTCTCCTCCGGCACGGTGACGCGGCCGTGGGTTCCGGTCTCCACGACGCGCCGGCCCGTCACGTCGGTGAGGTCCAGCACGTCCGGGTCGCGCACCGCCGGGCTGGCCGCGGAAACCCCCGGCGTCGCTCCGGCCGCGGGGAACGGCCGCGCCGGCTGGTGGTGCACGGCCGTCGCGGGCACGTCCACCACCTCCCGCTCCGGCCAGCGCAGCGCGGTGAGCCGGCCGCCGAACACGCAGCCGGTGTCCAGGCACATCGTGCGGTTCACCCACTCCGGGGCGGGCGTCGGGGTGTGGCCGTAGAGCACGGTCGCCGCGCCGCGGTAGTCCCGCGCCCACGGGTAGCGCACCGGCAGCCCGAACTCGTCGCTCTCCCCCGTGGTGTCGCCGTACAGGCAGAACGCCCGCACCCGCTGCGAGGAGCGGTTGTGGTAGCGCTCGGGCAGCCCGGCGTGGCACACGACGAGGGCGCCGCCGTCCAGGACGAGGTGGGAGACGAGGCCGTCGAGGAACCCCACCACGTCGGTGCGGAACCGCTCGTCCTCCGCCCCGAGCTGCGCCAGGGACTCCGCCAAGCCGTGCGAGACCTGCACCTGCTGCCCGCGCAGCGCCCGCAGCAGCTTCGCCTCGTGGTTGCCGGGCACGACGAGCGCGTCGCCGTCGGCGGCCATCCCCATCACCAGCCGCAGCACGCCCGGGGTGTCCGGGCCGCGGTCGACGACGTCGCCGAGGAACACCGCCCGCCGCCCTCCCGGGTGCGCGGCCCCCACCGGGCGGCCGGACGCGTCGCGGCGCAGCACGTACCCCAGCCGCTGCAGCAGCGCCTGCAGCTCCTCGCGGCAGCCGTGCACGTCGCCCACGACGTCGAACGGCCCGCGCTCGTCGCGGCGGTCGGTGAACAGCGGCGTGCGCACCAGCCGGGCGGCGTCCACCTCCGCCGCCGAGCGCAGCACGGTGACGCTGCGGAAACCCTCCTTGGCGAGGCTGCGCATACCGCGGCGCAGCTGGTCGGACTGCCGCCTGAGCACACCGCGGCCGAACTGCCGGTCCGGGCGGGCGGCGTTGCGGGCGGCGCACTCCGCCTCCGGCACGTCGAGGACGACCGCCGCGGGCAGCACGTCGTGGGCGCGGGCCAGCGCGACCAGCTTGCGCCGCGCCTCCGGCTGCACGTGCGTGGCGTCCACCACGGTGAGCAGCCCGCGGTCCAGCCGCTTGCCCGCGACGGCGAACAGCAGCTCGAACGCGTCGGCCGTGGCGGACTGGTCGTTCTCGTCGCCGGAGACCATCGCGCGGAACGCGTCGCTGGAGAGCACCTCGTGCGGGCCGAACAGCCGCCGGGCGAACGTGGACTTCCCCGAACCGGAGATGCCGACGAGCGCGACGAGGCTCAGGGCCGGCACGGTGACGTCGACGGTCCGCTCGCTCACGCCGCACCCCCCGCGCCCGCGCCCGGCTCGCGCCGGGTGAACACCGCGACCTGGGTGGGGTGGCCGACCTCGGGGTCCTCCTGCCCCGCGCCGGTGAACGCGACCGCGTAACCGTGCTCCGCCGCGACGCGCCGCGCCCACCCGCGGAACTCCTGCCGCGTCCACTCGAACCGGTGGTCGGGGTGGCGGAACGCACCCGCCGGCAGCGAGGGGAACCGCGGGTTGTGGTCGGCGTTGGGGGTGGTGACGACGACGGTGCGCGGGGCGGCGAACTCGAACACCGACCGCTCCAGGGCCGGCAGCCGCTCCGGGTCGACGTGCTCGACGACCTCCACGAGCGCCGCGCCGTCCAGGCCGGCGAGGCGCTCGTCGCGGTACGTCAGGGACGTCTGCAGGATGCGCAGCCGCTCCCGCTGCCGCTCGGGCATGCGCTCCGGCCGCGACCGCCGCTCGACCCGCTGCAGCGCCCGGGCGGACACGTCGGCGGCCACCACCTCGGTGAACGCGCTGTCCGCCAGCAGGTCCGCGACGAGCGCGCCCTCCCCGCAGCCGAGGTCCGCGACCCGGCCCGCACCCGCCTCGCGCAGCAGCCGCCCCACCATGGACCGCCGCTCGGCGGCCAGCCCCGGGGCGCGGGCGGGCGCCTGCGCCGCGGGTTCGGCGGTGTCCTCGTCGAGCGCGCCCTCCGTGAGCCGCTCCAGCGCCGAGGTCGCCAGGGAACGCTGGTGGGCGAGGTAGCGGGCGGTGACGAGATCGCGCTCCGGGTGCGCCGCCAGCCAGCCGGAGCCCGCCCGCACCAGCTTGTCCACCTCCTGCGGGCCCACCCAGTAGTGCTTGGCGTCGTCGAGCACCGGCAGCAGCACGTACAGGTGGTTCAGGGCGTCGGCCAGCCGCAACCGGCCGTCCAGCCGCAGGTCGACGTACTCCGAGCCACCCCACGCCGGGACCTCGGGGTCCAGCGGCACGGGCACCGCGGTCACGTCCCAGCCCAGCGGGGCGAACACCCGCCGCGCCAGGTCGGCCCCGCCGCGGCAGGGCAGCACCGGCACGTGCACCTGCAGCGGCAGCGCCGACGCGGCCAGCTCCGGGCGGCCGGCGCAGCGCCCGGACAGCGCGGTGCGGAACACCTGCGCCAGCGCCACCGCCAGCAGGCTGGAGGCGGCGTAGGGCCGGTCGTTGACGTGCTGCTGCAGCGCGAAACCCTCACCGCCGCCGCGCGGGCCGCGCACCAGCGCCACCGGGTCCACCTCCAGCAGCAGCGCGGCGGTGCAGCGCTCGGCGGTGGCCTCCGGGTAGAGGACGTGGGCGGTGCCGCCCGCCAGCGCCGTGGATTGCGGCCGGTCGGGGTGCTTGTGCAGCAGGTGCCCGAGGTCGGTGGCCGGGGCGTCGGGGGTCCCGGTGGTGGAGACGGTGAGCAGCACCCCCCCACACCACCACACGACGTCGCCGCGGTGCGCCCCGTTTGGCCGCGGCGCCGGCACGGTCGCGGCGCAGGGTCCGTGTCCGCCCCGGGGGTTAGCGTCGCAGGCGTGTCGCAGCGGTGGAGCCCGGAGCAGGTGCTGGCCCTCGCCCCCGACGCCTCCTCCACCGCCGCGGCGCGCAAGCTCGCCGTGCCCGGGCCGTGGTCGGAGACGGGGGCGAGCGCCGCACCGCCCGGCGTGTGGGGGGTGTGCGCCGGTTCCGGCGCGCGCCCGTACCAGGCGGTCGTCGACCTCGCCGGTCCCGCCTACCGCTGCACCTGCCCCAGCCGGAAGTTCCCGTGCAAGCACGCCCTGGCGCTGCTGCTGCGCTGGGTGGCGGGCGAGGTGCCGCAGGCGGCCGAGCCCGCGGACTTCGCCGCCGCGTGGCTGGCCTCCCGCGCCGAGCGGGCCGAGCGGACGGCGGCGCAGGAGGAGCGGGAGCGCTCCGAGCGCACCGCGGTG
>NZ_BAABIL010000157.1:0-2620 GCF_039542765.1 Kineococcus glutinatus | reverse complement strand
TCGGCCCGGACACCCGCGGCGGGGTCCGGGCCGAGCTGCGCGGCGTCACCGGTCAGTCGTTGCCCCGCAGGATCGCCAGCAGGCGCAGGACCTCCAGGTACAGCCACACCAGGGTGACCAGCAGGCCGAAGCCCGCGCGCCACGCCTCGCGCTGCGGCACGCCGTTGCGGATGCCGCGCTCGATGTGGTCGAAGTCCAGCACCAGGAACAGCGAGGCCAGCACGACGCCGAAGAGGCTCAGGCCCACGGCGAGGATGCCGCCACCGGCGTACACGCTGCCCGCGCCGGCGAGGACGAGGACGACGTTGACCAACCCGAAGACGAGGTAGCCCAGGCCCGCGATGAGCAGCACCTTGGCGAACTTCGGGGTGGCGCGGATCACGCCCACCTTGTAGGCGGCGAGCATCGCGGCGAACGCGGCCAGCGTGCCCGCGACGGCGGACGGGACGATGCCGTTGCCGTAGACGGCCGAGTACCAGCTGCTGATCGCGCCGACGAAGACGCCCTCCAGCGCCGCGTACGCGAACATCACACCGGGGCGGACCTTGCGGGAGGCCTGCGCCCAGATGCCCAGCACCATCGCGACCAGGCCCGCGCCGATGGCCGGGAGCAGGCCGAAGCCGCCCAGCCAGGCGACGCCCGCACCCACGAGCAGCACCGCGAACAGCGAGGCGGTGCGGACGACGACGTCGTCCAGGGTCATGCGCCCCATCTGCGCCGGGGAGGCGGACGGGGCACCGTACATGCCCGCGAGCTGGTCGGCGCTCGGCGTCGACACGTCGAACGTGGCGTAGCCGTCGCGCTTCCACTGCGAGCCGTTGGCGAAGACGGGGTTCTTGCTCTCCATGGGTCCCTCCAGACGACCTGTACCTGTACGAACGGTACGGGCGGTCCGGACGTTCCCGCCCGGGGAGCTGCGGGGTCGTGAGCGCGCTCACCCTGCCGGGTGAGCACTCCGGTGTCGGTACCCGGGACGGGAGTCGAACCCGCACGCCGCGAACGGCCCGGGGGTTTAAGCCCCGTGCGCCTGCCAGTTACGCCACCCGGGCCGGTGCGGCGCCGCCGGTCCCTGCCGGACCGGCGGCGCCGCGCGCCGGACGCGCGTCAGCCGCGCGAGCCGCTGACCTGCTTGACGCCCGCGGCGCGCTCGAACTCCGCGAACGGGGTCGACTGCGCGCTGAGGGAGACGATCTCCCGGCGGAAGATCGCCGCCTGCGCCCAGTCGAGCAGCACGCCGACCTTGCGGCTCGTCGTGGGCACGCGGGACAGGTGGTAGACGCGGTGCATCATCCACGCCGGGTAGCCCTTGAGCTTGACGCCGTAGACCTGCGCCACGCCCTTGTGCAGGCCGAGGGAGGCGACGGAGCCGGCGTAGGCGTGGCGGTACGGCGTGGTCTGCGCGCCGCGCAGCACCGCGACGAGGTTCTCGCCGAGCTGCTTGGCCTCGCGGACGGCGTGCTGCGCGTTCGGGGCGCAGAACTGGCCGGGCTTGGTGAGGTCCGGCACCGCGCAGGCGTCCCCGGCGCCCCAGGCGCCCTCGACGACCGAGCCGTCCTCGTTCGTGACGCGCAGGTCCGCGCCCACCCGCAGCCGCTTGCGCTCGTCCAGCGGCAGGTCGGTGCGCTCCAGGACGGGGTGCGACTTCACGCCCGCGGTCCAGACGATGGTGTCGCTCTCGAACTCCTGGCCGTCGCTCAGCTTGACGAGGCCGCCCTCGCAGGACTGCAGCGTGGTCTTGAGGTTGACCTCGATGCCGCGCTCGCGCAGCTCGTCCACCGCGTAGCGGCCCATCTCGGGGCCGACCTCGGGGAGGATGCGGTCCAGGGCCTCGACGAGGACGAAGCGGACGTCGCTGTGGCGCACCGTGCGCAGGGACTGCGTGACGTAGCGGGAGAGGTCCTCCAGCTCGGCCAGCGCCTCGATGCCCGCATAGCCGCCACCGACGAAGGTGAAGGTCAGGACGCGGCGGCGGAACGCCTCGTCCTTGCTGGCCTCGGCGAGGTCCAGGTTCCGCAGCAGCTTGTCGCGGAGGAAGATCGCCTCCTCGACCGTCTTGAAGCCGATGGCCTGCTCGGCGACACCGGGGATCGGCAGCGTGCGGGCGACCGAACCGGGCGCCATCACGACGATGTCGTAGGGGAGGTCGTACTCCTCCCCGTCGACGGGCTGGATGCGAGCGGTGCGCTCGGCGTGGTTGACGGAGACGACCTCGCCGGCGATGACCTCTGCGCCCTTGAGGGTGCGGCGCAGCGGGACGACGACGTGGCGCGGGTCGATGGAGCCGGCAGCGGCCTCCGGCAGGAACGGCTGGTACGTCATGTACGAGCGGGGCTCGACGACGGTCACCGCCGCCTCACCCTTCTGCAGCTTCTTCAGCAGCTGCAGCGAGGTGTAGAGGCCGACGTAGCCGCCGCCGACGACGAGGATCCGCGGAGCGGTGGAGGTCCCGGGCATGGGCTCACACTACTGACGGACCGGCCCGGACGGGCAGGCGGGCTGTGCCGTGCGCCACACCGGCCCCCGCCGGTGCGGCGGGGGCTGCCCCCACCGGCGCGCCGGCAGGACCCTCGCGGGGGCCTCACGGGCGGTCGCGGCGGTGGTCGCGGGGCAGCCCGGCGAC
>NZ_BAABIL010000156.1:0-5884 GCF_039542765.1 Kineococcus glutinatus | reverse complement strand
CGCACGACGGCCCCCGCGGCGAGCAGCCGCGGGGGCCGTCGTGCGTCCGCGGCGGGTGCCGGGCCGGACGGGTCCTGCGAGGTCAGCCCTGCAACCGGCCGCGCACCAGCGCGGCGACCTTGCCGCCGTCGGCGCGCCCGGCGACCCGGGCGCGCACCGCCGTCATGACCGCGCCCATCGCGCCCATCCCGGTGAGGCCCTCCCCGGTGGCGGCGATGACGGCCTCGTCGACGATGACGGCGAGCTCCTCGTCGCCGAGCTGGGTGGGCAGGTAGCCCTCGATGACGGCGAGCTCGTCGCGCTCGCGCTGCGCGGTGTCGGCCCGGCCGGCGCCGTCGAAGGCCTCGGCGGCCTCCCGGCGCTTCTTGGCCTCCTTCTGCAGGACCTTCAGCACCTCGTCGTCGGACAGCTCGCGGGCGGCCTTGCCGGCGACCTCCTCGGCCTTCACGGCGGTCAGCGCCATGCGCAGGGTCGCGGCGCGCAGCTCGTCGCGGGAGCGCATCGCCGTCGTGAGGTCGCTCTGCAGGGTGTCCTTGAGGGAGGTGCTGGGCATGGCCCCGATCCTCCCACCCCACCCGCTCCCCGCCTCCCCGCGCCTGCGCTGAGCGCCCATCTCCCCGCGCCCATCTCCGGGTTCGGGTGCTCATCCGACCACCGCTGGGCACCCATCTCCGGGTTCGGGCGGCCGGCGACCCCCTCTCCGCCGCCCGAACCCGGAGATGGCCGCCCGAGGGGGGCCGCCGCGCGGGGAGAAGGCGGGGAGGTCCGGCGGGCGGGCTGCGGGCGCCGTGCGGGGGCGGCTGCGCCGGGTGTCAGGATGGGCGGATGCGCCGCTCCCTCGCCGCCCCGCTCGGCCTGCTCGGCGCCACCGCCGCCCTCGGCGCCGCCGGGCTGGGCTACGCCGCCGGCTACGAGGTCAGGGCCTTCCGGCTGCGCCGCTTCGACGTGCCCGTCCTGCCCGCCGGCGCGGACCCGATCCGGGTGCTGCACGTCTCCGACCTGCACCTGGTGCCCACCCAGCGCCGCAAGCGCGAGTGGGTGCGCGCCCTGGCGGGGCTGCAGCCCGACCTCGTCGTCGACACCGGCGACAACCTCGCCCACCCCGAGGCGGTGCCGGCGCTGCTGGACGCGTTCGAGCCGCTGCTGCACCTGCCGGGGGCGTTCGTGCTGGGCTCCAACGACTACTTCGCGCCGCGGCCGAAGAACTGGGCGCGCTACCTGCGCCGCAACCGCCCGATCCCCGAGCCCGAGGGGCCGCGGCTGCCCACGGCGGAGCTCGTCCGCGCCCTCACGCAGGCGGGCTGGGCGGACCTGACCAACGCCCGCGCCACGCGCGCCGTGGCGGGCCGCACCCTGGAGTTCGTCGGCGTGGACGACCCGCACCTGGGCTACGACCGCTACGAGGAGGTGGCCGGCCCGCCGTCGCCGGGGGCGGACCTCACGATCGGTGTCACGCACGCCCCCTACCGGCGCACGCTGGACGCGATGGTCGCCGACGGCTTCCCGCTCGTCCTGGCGGGCCACACCCACGGCGGCCAGCTGTGCGTGCCGGGCGTGGGGGCGCTGGTGACCAACTGCGACCTGCCCCGCCGGCAGGCGAAGGGGCTGTCGACGTGGCGGGTGCCGGGCGGGCCGCAGGCGCAGCTGCACGTGTCGGCGGGCCTGGGCACGTCGCCGTACTCGCCGGTGCGCTTCGCCTGCCACCCGGAGGCCAGCCTGCTCACCCTGGTGCCCGCCGCCTGACCGGTGCCCGACGCCCCGCCCGTCCGGACCCCGGGTGTCGGCGGCGGTCGCGGGATCGGCTATCCTCGTGGAGCGCTCGTCCGCGGGCGCACCGGGGTGTGGCGCAGCTTGGTAGCGCGCTTCGTTCGGGACGAAGAGGTCGCAGGTTCAAATCCTGTCACCCCGACCAGCAGCACGAGGGGCCCGGTACCGCGCCAGCGGACCGGGCCCCTCACCGTGCGACCCCGTGACCGCCGCCACACCCCACCGGTGCGGCGGGTATCCCTAGGGTGTGATCGTGGCCGAGAACCGACGCGCGGACTTCGCCGCCCCGCTGGGCGCCGTGGAGGCCAGGACCCCCACGGCCGCGGTCGAGGTGTTCGCCGACGCGCTGGCCCGGCAGGTCGGCGCCGAGCAGGTCAGCTTCCTCATCACCGACTTCGTGGGGCAGGCGCTGGTGCGCCTGGTGCAGTCCGGCGCGCAGGGCCCGCGGCAGGGCGCCGCCGAGCAGGTGCCCCTCGACGCCGCCCTCCCGCACGGGCGGGTGGTCGTCGAGCAGCGGGTGCAGGTGCTGCCCGAGGGCGACGGGGCGCGGGTGCTGGCCCCGGTGAGCGCCCGCGGCGACGCGATCGGCGTGCTGGAGCTCGTGCTCCCCCGGCGCCCCGACGAGCAGGCCGTGGCTCTCGTCGCCTCCGCCGCGCACGCCCTGGCCTACGTGGTGACCACCGAGCGCCGCCACACCGACCTGTACGAGTGGGGCCAGCGCAGCCGGCCGGTGTCGCTGGCCGCGGAGATCCAGCGGCAGCTGCTCCCCGACGCCTTCACGTGCGAGACGGGCCGGTTCACCCTCGCCGGCTGGCTGGAGCCGGCCAGCACGGTGGGCGGGGACACCTTCGACTACGCCCTGGACGCCGACCGGCTCTACGTGTCGATGACCGACGCGATGGGCCACGACGTGGAGGCCGCCCTGCTGGCCACCCTGGCCGTGGGCAGCCTGCGCAACAGCCGCCGCGCCGCCTCCGACCTGGCGGCGATGGCCCGCACCGCCGGCGACGCCATCGCCGAGCACCACGACGGCATGGGGTTCGTCACGGGCCTGCTCCTCAGCGTCGAGCTGGCCACCGGCGCCGTGCAGGCCGTCAACGCCGGTCACCCGCACGCGCTGCTGCTGCGCGGGGACCGGGTGCGCGCCGTGGAGCTGAAGCCGGACCTGCCCCTGGGGGTGCAGGCGGGCACCGGCTACCGGGTGCAGCACTTCCAGCTGGAGCCGGGGGACCGGCTGGTGCTGCTGACCGACGGGATGGTCGAGCGCAACGCGCGCGACGTGGACCTGCCCGGGCTGCTCCTGCAGCACCGCGACGCCCACCCGCGCCAGCTCATGCAGATCCTCACCGCCGCGGTGCAGCGGGCGGTGGGCGGTGCGGACCTCGTCGACGACGCCACCGCGATGTGCCTGCACTGGCACGGCGGCGAGGACCGGGCCGCGCCCGCCTGAGGGGCCGCTCAGGCGGCCGGTGCCTTCGGGGCCTCCACGACCCGCCCGGGGCGGTGGCGCCCCGGTGGGGCGAACACCCCGGGCGTGCCGCGCAGCAGCCGCCAGGTCAGCAGCGAGAAGGCGGTCGCCGCGACCGCCAGCGCCAGGGGCAGCACGACGGTGGCGGGGGCGAGGGCCGCCACCAGGGACGGCGAGCGCGAGGCCAGGCCGCACAGGACCGCGATCGGCAGGTAGTGCACGAGGTAGACGGCCAGCGTCCGCTCGCCCAGCAGGCGCAGCGACCGGCCGGCGCGGGAGCCGGCCAGGACCGCGGAGAGGCCCACGCCGGCGACGACGGCGAGCGGGGCCAGCGCGACCGTCACCAGGCGCCCGGCCGGCAGCAGGTCCGCGACGAGGGCCGCGCCCACCACGACGACGGCGGTGGTGCAGGCGGCCGTCACGCGCCCGGTCAGGCCCGCCGCGCGCTCCAGCACCACCGCCCGCAGGTGGAGGGCCGCGAAGAACCAGAAGACGTTGGACCCCGTCTTGTCCCAGCCGGTGTCACCCGTCGTCAGGACGCCACCGGTGAAGAGCACCGACACGAGCGCGGAGGCGGTCAGGGGAGCCCACGGCGGCAGCCGGCGGCCCGCCCACGCGGCGGCGGAGTACAGGACGAGGGCGTAGAGGAACCACAGCCCCCCGTTGGGCCGGGCGAACATGAGCACCGGCTCGCGCCAGTCGGAGGGGTCGCTCGTCGGCAGGACCCACGGGACGAGCTGGAAGACCCCGAAGCGGACGAGGGACCACGCGACGTACAGGTACAGCAGGGGCAGGACGCGGCGGCGGAGGAGCTCACCGGCCGGGGCGGTCAGCAACCACCGACCGAACAGCCCCGAGGTGAAGAAGAACAGCGGCAGGGCCGCCGACAGGCTCAGCACGCGGGTGGCGTCGGCCTGCCAGCCGACCGCCAGGCCGAGCGGGGAGAGGAAGAGCGCGGCGTGGTAGACGACCACGCCGAGGATGGCCAGGCCCTTGGCCACGTCCACCCAGCCCAGCCGCGCCGCGGGTGCTTCGGGAGCCGTCGGCACGCCCAGGACCTCCCTGCTGCAGCGAGCGGCGCCGGGGGTGCGCACCGCGCGACCGGCCCGGCCGCGGCCAGATGCTAGCCGCAGCGCCCGGCCGGGCGCCGCCCTTTCCCCCGCTCGTGCGCCCCGCCTCAGACCGCGACCGGCGGGTGCGGCGGCACCCACCCGGGCCCCGCCTCGGGCGGGCGGGGGCGGTCCTCCGGGTGCAGCCGGACGGCGACGAGGGCCACGTCGTCCTCCGGCTGCGCGGGCAGCAGCCGGGCGAGCACGCCGTCGCACAGCTCGTCCAGGCCGGCCCCGGCGAGGTCGGCGACGGCCTCCCGCAACCGCAGCAGCCCCTCGTCGAGCGGCTGGCCGCGCCGCTCGACGAGGCCGTCGGTGTACAGCAGCACGGTGGAACCGCGCTCGACGGGGACCTCCTCGTCGGTGCGGGGGAAGTCGGGGGCGATGCCCAGCAGCAGGTGCGCGCGCCGCCCGTCGAGCGTGGCGACGGCGCCGTCGGGGGTGAGCAGGAGCGGTGGCGGGTGGCCGGCGTTGGACCAGCGCAGCCGGGTGCCGCCGGCGCCGTCCCGCTCCAGCCGGGCCACGACGGCCGTGGCGGTGGTGTCCACCGCCAGGCCCTGCATCGCCGCGTCGAGGCTGGACAGCACCGCCGCCGGCGACGCCCCGGTGGCGTAGGCGATGCCGCGCAGCAGGCTGCGGACCTGGCTCATCGCGGCCGCGGCGGCGATGTCGTGGCCCATGACGTCGCCGATGACGAGGACGGTGCCGCCGTCCGGCTGCACGAACGCGTCGTACCAGTCGCCGCCGACCTGCGCGGCGGCGGCCGCCGGCTGGTAGCGCACCACGACCTGCACGTGGTCCGGCTCGACGGGCGCGGTGAGCAGGCTGCGCTGCAACCCCTCGGCCATCCGCTGCTGCTGGGAGTACAGGCGGGCGTTGTCCAGCGCCAGCCCCGCCCGGTCGGCGATCTCCAGGGCGGTCAGCAGGTCCTCGTCGTCCAGCGGGCCGCGCTCGGCGCCGCGGAAGAGCGTCACCAGGCCGACGGTGCGCCCGCGGGCGCGCAGCGGCAGCGCGGTGAGCGAGGCGGGGGCGAGGTCGGTGATGAGGTCGCGCGCCTCGCCGGGGGCGAGGAGCCCCAGCAGCGCCTCGGTGGCGCCCTCGGCGATCGTGACCGGCAGCCCCGTCCGGCGCGCCTCGTGGAGGTAGGACGTGGGGCTGAGCGCCGGCAGCCGGGCGGCGCGGTAGCGCAGCACGGTGCTGCGCATCCCCTCCTGCACGTGCCAGGAGGAGATGTCGCGCAGGGCGCCGCCCTCGTCGACGGCGGTGACGATGCACCAGTCCGCGAGGGCGGGCACGAGGTGCGGTGCCAGCCGGGCGACGGCCTCCTCGGGGTCCAGGGTGGCGGACAGGTCCGCGCTGGTGCGCACCAGCAGCTGCAGCCGGCGCGCGGTGGCCTCGGCGGCGGACCTGCTGGCCTCCGCGTGCCGCAGCGCCTCCTCGGTGGCGCGGCGCGCGGCCTCGGCCTCCTGCCGGGCCCGGCGGCGGGCGGTGATGTCGAGGAAGTACACCGACAGCCCGTCGGGGCCGGGCCAGGCCCGCA
>NZ_BAABIL010000155.1:0-4364 GCF_039542765.1 Kineococcus glutinatus | reverse complement strand
AACCCCCAGGTTCAGCAGCACCGACACCCCGCCCACCGCCAGGGCCACCACGTCCGCGCCGTGCCGCTCCACCGGCAGCCAGCGCAGCGCGGCGCGACCCAGCCCGTGCTCCCGGCGCAGCCGCAGCGCCGCCCGGTACAGCTCGAACGTCGAACCCTCCACCCCGACCTGCGCGTCCGCGGCCAGCGGCCCGAACGCCGGCGGCTGCGGCAGCCAGCTCGCCCCCGTCGGGCTGAACCCGAACGCCGGGGCGCCGGCCCGCCACGGCAGCGGCACCCGGCAGCCGTCGCGACCCACCACCCGCCCGCTGGTGCGGTGGAAGCTCGGGTCCTGCCGCACCCCCGCCGGCAGCGTCGTGTGCTCCGGCAGGCCCAGCTCCTCGCCCTGGTACACGTACGCCGAACCCGGCAGCGCCAGCTCCAGCAGCGTCGCCGCCCGCGCCCGGCGCAGGCCCAGCGCCGCGTCCGGCTGCACGTCCTCCGGCCCGATGCCGCTGGGGTTGCCGCCCGGCACCGGCAGGCCCAGCCGGGAGGCGTGCCGCACCACGTCGTGGTTGGACAGCACCCACGTCGCCACCGCCCCCACCCGCGCGCTCGCCCCCAGCGAGCGGTCCACGACGTGCCGCAGCGCACCGGCGTTCCAGTGCGCCACCAGGAAGTCGAAGTTGAACGCCTGGTGGAACTCGTCGGGGCGCACGTAGCGCGCCAGCCGCTCCGGGTCCGGCACCCACGCCTCGGCGACCATCATCCGCTCGCCCGGGTAGGAGTCCAGCACCGCGCGCCAGGAGCGGTAGATCTCGTGGACGCCGTCCTGGTCCCACATCGGCCCGTGCTGGCGGAACTCCTCGTGCTCGGGGTCGTCGCCGACCTGCCCCTCCACCATCCGCGACTGCCCCGCCCAGTCGGGCAGGCCCTCGGCCTTGACGAGCCCGTGCGCCACGTCGACGCGGAAGCCGTCCACCCCCCGGTCCAGCCAGAACCGCAGCACGTCCAGGAACTCCGCCCGCACCTCGGGGTCGGACCAGTCCAGGTCCGGCTGGCGGGTGTCGAACAGGTGCAGGTACCACTGGCCGGGCTCGCCGCCCGGCCCGCTCGTGCGGGTCCACGCGCTGCCGCCGAAGACGCTGCGCCAGTCGTTGGGCGGCAGCTCCCCGCGCTCCCCGCGCCCGTCGCGGAACAGGTAGCGCGCCCGCTCCGGGCTGCCCGGGGGCGAGGCCAGCGCGGTGCGGAACCAGGCGTGGGCGTCGGAGGTGTGGTTGGGCACCAGGTCCACCACGACCCGCAGGCCCAGGGCGTGCGCCCGCGCCAGCAGCGCGTCGAAATCGGCCAGCGTGCCGAACACCGGGTCCACGTCGCGGTAGTCGGCCACGTCGTAGCCGGCGTCGGCCTGCGGCGACGGGTAGAAGGGCGACAGCCACACCGCGTCCACGCCCAGGGCGGCCAGGTGGTCCAGGTGGGCGGTCACGCCGGGCAGGTCACCGGTGCCGTCGCCGTCGGAGTCGGCGAAGGAGCGCGGGTACACCTGGTAGATCACCGCGTCGCGCCACCACGGCCCGGCCTGCTGCCGGGTGCCCGCGGTCGGGACGTCGGGGGTGGTGGCGGTGTGCGGGTCCACGGCGGGGCCGCTCCTCGTCGTCGCGCGGGTGGCTGGGGCGTCCCACGCTACGGGGCCCGGCGGCGGGGCACCGGCGACGGGCGTCAGGTGCCGTCGCGCACGGCGTCGCGCACGGCGTGGCGCACGTACACCGCGCCGTTGCCGAACCGCCGCTCCTCCAGCAGCTCCAGACCCAGCCGCACCCCCCGGGGCAGCGCCGGTTTGCCACCGCCGACGAGCACGGGGTGCAGCAGCAGCACGCACTCGTCCACCAGGCCGTGCCGGAACGCCTCCGCCCCCAGGGCCGCGCCACCGACGCTCAGGTCCGCGGCGGAGGACTCCTTCAGCCGGCGCACCGCCTCGGGGTCGAAACGCCGCTCGATCCGCGTGCGCGCCGTCGACACCGCCTCCAGCGTCGTGGAGTAGACGACCTTGTCGGCGTCGCGCCAGATCCCCGCGTACTCGCGGACCACGGCCGGCTCACCGGCCAGCCAGTCGTCGTCCTCCCACACCCGCATGGTCTCGTACATGCGCCGGCCGTACAGCGAGGTGCCGATGCCCCGCTCGTGCTCGTTCCAGAACGCGTGCACCTCCTCGTCCGGCACCGACCAGCCGAAGGAGCCGTCCTCGTCCTCCAGGTAGCCGTCGAGCGACGTGTTGGCCGCGTAGATGAGCTTGCCCACGGGTTCCTCCGACCGGACGGGGATCACAGCCTCCACCGCCGCCGCGGCACCGGCAAGGCACCCCGCCGGGCGGCCTGCGCAGCTTCGATCGAGCCGCGACGACACCAGCGCCCGGGTGGGTCCCGGGGCGGGACACCTATCCTCGAGAAGGTGAGGACCACCACCGCACAGCGCGTCGCCACCGCCCTGACCGCCCTCGCGCTGCTCGCGGGGACCGCCGCGTGCGGCGGGAGCACCGAGAACGGGACGCAGGTGGAGTGCACGCTGGACGACTGCACGATCACCTTCCCGCGCGAGGGCCGCCCAGAGGTGTCCGTGCTCGGGGTGGACGCGACGCTGCTGGAGGCCGGCGACGACTCCGTGCGCCTGGAGGTGGCCGGGCAGGAGGTCTCCCTCGACGTGGGCACCGAGACGCAGGTGGCCGGTTTCACCGCCGGCCTGGAGCGGCTGACCGACACCGAGGCCGTCGTCGTCCTGAAGCGCTGACGCCCCGGGGCGCCGGCCCCTACCCGCAGCGCGCCCCGTCGGCCGGGACCGCGCCCGCCACCAGGTAGGCGTCCACCGCCGCGTCGGTGCAGGAGCTGCCCGCCCGGTAACCGGTGTGCCCGTCACCGTCGCGGGTCAGCAGGTGCCCCTCCGCCAGCTGCTCCGCCAGCGCCTGCGACCACGCGTACGGCGTCGCCGGGTCCCGCGTCGTGCCCACCACCAGGATCGGGCCCGACCCCGCCGCCCGCAGCGGCCCCGGCTGCCCCGTCGCCGGGAACGGCCACGTCGTGCACGGCAGCGACCCCCACGCCAGGAACGCCCCGAACGTCGGCGAGCGCCGCGCCAGCTCCACCGCCGAGCGCTCCACCTCCGCCGGGGTGGAGGTGTCGGGGCGGTCCAGGCAGTTCACCGCGTAGATCGCCGTGTTGGAGTTGTCCGCGTAGCCGCCGTCCGCGCCGCGCCTGGCGTACGCGTCCGCCAGCGCCAGCAGCTTCGCGCCCCCACCCTCCAGGGCCTGCGCCAGGGCCTCCGTCAGCTGCGGCCACAAGCTGCTCGCGTACAGCGGGTACGCCACCCCCAGCTGCGCCAGGGACTGCGTCAGCGGCCGCGCGGTGCCGGTGTCCAGCGGCGCGGCGTCGATGCGCTCCAGCAGGTCGCGCACCTGCTGCACGCCCTGCTCCGTCGTGCCCCGCAGCGGGCACCCGCGCTGCTGCAGGCAGTCGGCCACGTACGCGGCCAGCGCCGTCTCGAACCCGTCCGCCTGCCCCGCCTCGAAGTCCGCCTCCGACAGCGCCGGGTCCAGCGCCCCGTCCAGCACGAACCGGCCCACCCGCTGCGGGAACAGCTCCGCGTACGTGGCGCCCAGGAAGGTGCCGTAGGACTTGCCGAGGAAGCTGAGCCGGTCGTCGCCCAGCGCGGCGCGCAGCACGTCCAGGTCGCGGGCGGCGCTGCGGGTGTCCACGTGCGCGGCGAGCTCACCGCCGCGCGCCGCGCAGCCGCGGCCCACGCCCGCCGCCAGCCCCACCAGCGCGTCCCGCTCCGCCGCGTCGTCCGGCGTGGCGTCCGCCGCCAGCAGCTCGTCCGTCTCCGCGTCCGTCAGGCAGCGCACCGGGTCCGACGTCGCCACCCCGCGCGGGTCGAAACCCACCACGTCGAAGTGCTCCAGCACCACGTCGGTGACCTGGTGGCCCTCGGCCCGCACGTACGGGATGCCCCCGACGCCCGGACCACCGGGGTTGAACACCAGCGACCCCAGCCGCTCGTCGCCGGTGGCGGGCACCCTGACCAGCGAGATGCGGGTGCGGGCCCCGGCCGGGTCCGCGTGGTCGACGGGCACGGTGAGCGTCGAGCACTGCACCCCGTCGCCGCAGTCCTGCCACGACAGCCGCTGCGCGTAGAACTCCGCCATCGCCGGGTCGGCCGCCGGCTCCGCCGCCGTCGCGGTGGGGCTCCCGACCGGGACGGGCTCGGGCTCGTCCGCGCCCAGCGCCGAACACGCCCCCAGCAGCAGCTCCACCGCCGCGGGCAGCACCACGCCCGCCGGGCGGAGCACCCCCGCGCCCCTCACCCGCGGCCGCCCGGGGCGTGGCGCGCGGCGGGCAG
>NZ_BAABIL010000154.1:0-12064 GCF_039542765.1 Kineococcus glutinatus | reverse complement strand
CCGTGGTGGGGTCCAGGCCCAACTCCTCGGCCAGCAGCGCGCAGGCCTCGTCCAGGGCCGCCAGCGCCTCCGCCTGGCGGCCCGAGCGGTACAGGCCCAGGGCCAGCATCGCGTGCAGGCGTTCCCGGAACGGGTGCTCCCGCACCAGCCGGCCGAGGTCCGGCAGCGCCTCGTCGGAGCGCCCCAGCTCCAGCAGGGCGGCGGCGCGGGCCTCGTGCGCCTGCAGCCGCAGCTCCTCCAGCCGGGCGGCGTCCCCGCGGGCGAAGTCGTCCTCCGCGGCCTCGTCGAGCGCGGGGCCGCGCCACAGGGCCAGCGCCTCCCCGGCCGCCCGCAACCGTGCACCGGGACCGGCGGACGGGGACGCGGCCGCCCGCACCAGCGCCTCGAACCGGGTGGCGTCCACGGAGTCGGCGTCGACCAGCAGCCGGTAGCCCGCCGCGGTGCGCTCGATGCGCAGGTCGTCGCCGGCCACCGCCCCGCGCAGGCGGGAGACGAGGACCTGCAGGGCGTTGCCGGCGTTCTGCGGGGGTTCGTCGCCCCAGAGCTGGTCGACGAGGGTGTCCGGGGCGACGGCGACGCCGCGGCGCAGCAGCAGGGCCAGCAGCAGCCGGCGCGGCCGCCCGCGGCGCACGGGCAGCACCCGGCCGTCGCGGCGGACCTCCAGCGGCCCCAGCACCAGGAGCTGCGTGGGCATCCGGTCCGGCCTCCGACAGCGGCGTGAAAGGAACCCGCGAAGAGTACTGCCCGTGGACGCCGACACGAGCCCGCCCGCGGGACCGCCCGCCGGGACCCGCCCCGACCCCATCGAGGTGGACCGCGCGCAGGTCCTCGTGCTCGTGGCCGCCGGCGCGCGCCTGGTGGAGACCTTGGGGCCGGGCTGGTACGCCGACGCCCACCTGCCGGGGGCGGTCAACGTCCCGCACGACCGCGTCGACGAGCTCGCCCCGCTGCTGCTGCCCGGTCGTGCCGCCCCCGTCGTCGTCTACGGCAGCGACCCGGCCTGCCACAACTGCGCCTCCGTCGCGCACCGGCTGCGGGCGCTGGGCTACGGCGACGTGCGCAGCTACCCCGGCGGCAAGCAGGACTGGGTCCTCGCCGGCCTGCCGCTGGAGCGCGGCCCGGTGCCCCCGGCCGCCGCGACGGGCGGGGGCACCGCGTGAGCGCGCTTCGCCCTCGTGGTGCCGGTTCCCGCGCCCTGAGGCCCCGGCTCCCGGCGCGGGGTTCACCACAGGCGCCCGGTGGCCAGCTCCCCCAGGTGCGGTGCGGAGACGTGCAGCAGGTCGTAGCAGGTCCACGCCGGGTCCAGGACCTCCGGCACCTCGGTCCACAGGGTGTAGCGGGCGAGTTCCCAGCGGGAGGGGTCCACGGCCACCGCCTCGCAGTGCACGCCGGGGCCGGCGTGCACCGGGGCCGCGGCCTCCTCGACGACGCCGGCGGGAGCGGTGCCGTCGGGGACCTGGCGCACCTCCCGCGTGGCGAACACCGGCGTCCCCACGACCTCCGGGGACCGGTGGAAACCCACGCCCACCCAGTTCCGCACCGCCGGTCTCCCGAAGTCGGTGACGATGGCCCGGAAGGGCCCGTAGAGGAAGGCGTTGAGCCCCGCGGGGTCGCGCCAGAGGTAGAAGGGCGCGTAGGCGTTGACGGCCGAGCCGTGCCGGCCGACCCGGCGGACGGCGTAGGCCTTGAGCCCCAGGTGCGGGAAGTCGTCGGTCGCGTGCCCCCGGTCGGCCACCCTGCGGGAGATGACGTCCATGTCGTAGTCGGCGGGCAGCCCGATCTCGTACTGCATCACGTGCACGGCGGTCTCCTCGGCCGGTCCGTCGGGGCCCCGGCGCGGCGCCCGCGATCGTCTCGACGATCTCACCGCCCCGGAAGGGGATCATCGTCGGCATGCCGCGGATCCCGCAGGCGGTGTTGGTGTCGGCGTCGGGGGAGACCACGCGCAGGCGGGCGGCCCCCCGGGACGCGGACGAGCGTGGGCGCGCGCCCTGTCGCGGCCCTGTCGCGCGCGCGGGAGGGCGCAGCGGTGGTGCCCGCCGGGCGACAGCGGCGTGAAACCACCCCCTGCGACGGTCGTCCTCCCGAACCCGCCACCGGCACCGGGCCGGCCGGGACCACGAGGAGGACACCGTGACCGCCCCTGCGCGCTGAGACGCCCGGCACCCGCCGCCGCGGAGGGGGACCCGGTGGCCGACCACCCGGCCGGAGACCCACCACCAGAGACCCACCACCAGAGACCCACCACCAGAGACCCACCACAGAGACCCACCACAGAGACCCACCACCCGGAAACCGAGGAGTTCCCGTGTCCCGTCTCCTGCACCTCTCCGCCTCGCCCCGCGGCTCCCTCTCCGAGTCCCTGGCGCTGGCGGCGACCTTCCTCGACACCTACCGCGAGCTCAACCCGCTCGACGACGTCGACACCTTCGACCTGTGGGACGGCACGCTGCCCGCGTTCGGGCCGGACGCCGCCGCCGCCAAGATGACCGTCTTCGCCGGCGGGGTGCCCGAGGGCGCCGAGGCGCGGGCCTGGCAGCGCGCCGTCGACACGTTCGAGCGGTTCGACTCCTACGACCGCTACCTCTTCAGCGTCCCCATGTGGAACGCGGGCGTCCCGTACGTCCTCAAGCAGTTCATCGACGTGGTCAGCCAGCCCGGCATGGTGTTCGGCTTCGACCCGGTGGACGGCTACACCGGCCTGCTCACCGGCAAGAAGGCGGTCACCCTCTACACCAGCGCCGTCTGGGGGCCCGGGCGCCCCGCCACCTTCGGTTCCGACTTCCAGGCGCCGTTCCTGCGCGACTGGCTGGCCTGGACCGGGATCACCGACGTCGAGGAGGTCCACCTGCGCCCGAACCTCGCCACCGCCGACGCCGCGACCGCCCGCGCGGCGGCGCACGAGCGGGCGCGCGAGGCGGCGGGGAAGCTGTGACCGGGCTCGCGGACGCCGACGTCGTCCGGGGTTTCCTCTCGCAGGTGCGCTCCGGCCGGGACCCCTCGCGCGCCGCGGAGTTCCTGGCCCCCCGGGTCCTCGCCCACCAGGGCGCACCCGGCACCTCCGCACCCGTCGTGCCCCGCACACCGGCGGGGTACGCCGAGCACGTCCGGGAGATGCTCGCCGCGGAGGGTCCGTGGCGTTTCGAGGTGCTGGCGGTGGAGACCGCCGCGGGTGCGGTGACGGCCTGCTGGCGGCAGGACCCGCTGCGGGGCGGGGGCGGCCGCTGCGACCGCGGCACCTACCGCGTCCGCGACGGCCTCATCGCGGAGTACTGGATCGAGCCCGGGGTCGTGGCCCCGGGGGACGCGCCGCAGCCGGCACCGACCGGGCAGGACGCGGGTGCAGGACGGCGAGAGGCGGAGGACGTGGACGTGGCGGTCACGGGTGGGAACCGGGCGGGGCGGGGGCCGGAGGTCCTGCGGTACACGGCGTTCAGCACCGACCCGGCCGGTGGGAACCAGGCGGGCGTCGTGCTGGACGCCACCGGCCTCGACGCCGCGGGGATGCTCGCCGTCGCGGCGGAGGTGGGTTTCTCCGAGACCGCCTTCCTGTCCCCCGGCGGAGGGGGCGGGCTGGACGTGCGCTACTTCAGCCCGCTCGCCGAGGTCAGCTTCTGCGGGCACGCCACCATCGCCTCGGCCGTGGCCCACGCCGAGCGCCACGGGCCGGGCCGGCTGATCTACCGCACCGCCGCGGGCGAGGTGGGGGTGCTCACCGACCGGGCCGCGGACGGCTCGTGGCGGGCGACGCTCACCAGCGTCCCCCCGGCGACGCGGGAGCTGCCGGAGGCGGACCTGCGGGCGCTGCTGGAGGCCCTGGGGTGGTCGGCCGCCGACCTCGACCCCGCCCTGCCCCCGCGCGCCGCCTACGCCGGGGCGTGGCACCCGGTCCTGGCGGCCCGCTCGCGGCAGCGGCTGGCGGCGCTGGACTACGACCTGGCCGCCCTGGGCGCTCTGATGGCCGCGCGGGGCTGGACGACCGTGGACCTCGTCTGGCGCGAGGACGCCACCACGTTCCACGCGCGCAACCCCTTCCCGCCCGGTGGTGTCGTGGAGGACCCCGCCACCGGGGCGGCCGCGGCGGCGCTGGGCGGCTACCTGCGCGAGGGCGGGCACGTGGCGCTCCCCGCGCGCCTGACCGTCCTGCAGGGGCACGACATGGGCCGGCCCAGCACCCTGCACGTCGGCATCCCCGCCGACCCCGCCACCGGCATCGCCGTCACCGGCAGCGCCGTGGCGATGGGCGCGACGGCGTGAGGGGGGCGGCGTGAGCGGCGCGGTGCCCGACCACCGGCTGCGCTGCGCGGTCGACGCCAGCATCGGCTGGTGCGAGGACCTCTTCGCCCTGCACGGCGTGGGGTCCACCCTGTCCGGCGGGCTGTGGTGCAGCACGGGCGCACCGCCCCCGCTGCACTCCGACGCCGTCGTCGTCGAGCCCGGCGTGACGGCGGAGCAGGTCGCCCGGTGCCTCACCGGCCGCGGGCACGCCGGCGTCAAGGACAGCTTCGCGACCCTGGACCTGTCGGGCGCGGGGCTGCGGGAGCTGTTCTCCGCCACCTGGCTGCACCGCGCCCCGGCCCCCGCGGCGGCCGGTCCGTGGGTCCGCGTCGGCACCCCGGAGCAGCTCGCGGCCTGGACCGCCCGTCACGACACGGCCGCCGTCCTGCTCCCGGGGCTGCTGCTGCGCGGGCACTTCGCCGTCCTGGCCCGCCGGGTGGACGGGGAGTTCGTCGCCGGGGCGGTCGCCCGCCTGGGCAGCGGCGTGGTGGACGTGTCCAACACGTGGGCGGTGCCCGGCCACCGCCTCGACCGGGCCGAGCTGGCCGGCGCCGTCGCGGCGCTGTTCCCCGGCCGGCCCCTCAGCGGCTACGAGAGCGGTGACGACCTCGACGCGGCGCTCGCGGGCGGTTTCGAGGCCGTCGGCGAGCTGCGGGTGTGGGTGCGCTGAGAAGGGTGCGGGCGGGCCCCCGGGGATCCGGGGGCCCGCCCGCGTGCCGCCGGACCGGCTTCAGCCGGCGAGGGCCTGGCCGCGGTGGGCCGCGACGCGCGGCAGGCGCCGGGCGACGACGACCGCGGCCGCGGTGTAGGCCACCCCGCTCAGCGGCTGCACCACGCTGCCGGGGAGCCCGGCGAGGAAGAAGAGCGGCAGGCTGACGGCGTAGACCAGACCGGCCGCGCGCAGCCGCCGGTCGCTGCGGCGCAGGACCAGCCCCAGCAGGACGGCACCGGCGCTCCACAGGAACAGCGCCACCCCCGCGGTCCCCAGGAACTCGGGGCCGTAGACGTCGTCGTTGAGTTCCACGGCGGTGTGCGCGGCCCCCGCGGGACCGGCCTCGTAGGCGCGGCCGATGGCGGGCTGGGCGAAGGCGGCGACACCGAAGAGGGCGGTGTTGACGACGTTGCCCGCGGTGCCGAGCGCGGCGGCGAGGAGGCTGCGGCCCGGGCGGCCGCTGGGACCGGCGGCCAGCGCCGCCGCGGCGGTGAGGCCCACGACGCCGATCGCCGCACCGAGGACGCTGGCCAGCAGGTGGCTGAGCAGGAACGGCGTGGTGGTGACGTACTGCGCGTAGGCGGCGAAGTCGCTGCGGTGGTCGGGCTGGTGGGTGAGGGTGCTCAGCGTCAGCAGCACCCCGTGCACCGGCAGCGCCCAGACCCCGGCGCGCAGGGTGCGCAGCGGGAGGCTCACGCCGGGTGCCGGCCCACCCGCGGCGCGGGCCCCGGGGACGGCAGCGGCGTCGATAGCGGTGTCGGCAGCGGCGTCGGAAGCGGCGTCGGCGGTGGCATCGGTGCCCGGTCCGGTCATGGTGGTGTCTCCTCGGCGGTGTCGGCCCGCCGCTCGGTGCGGCGCGTGTCACCACCGTGGCGCCGGGGGCTGTCGCGGCCCTGTCGGCCGCTGTCCCGCCGACCGGGGACGATCCCCCGGGAGGGTGTCGCGTCACCCGGTGGTCGCCACCCAGCACCCGCTCGGCGCCTTCGACCAGCGACGCGACACCCTCTCAGGTCGGTCCGCCGCCGAGCCCCGCGTACAGGTGCGGGCGGCGGTCGGCGTGGACGTCGTTGCGGGCCGAGGTCCGCTTGTCCCGGGCCTCGGCCAGCCGGCAGCGCGCCAGCAGCACCTGCTCGCCACCGCCGGGCACCGCCTCCGCCAGCGGGTAGCCGTCGGGCCCCACGACCACCGAGCCGGCCACCCACTGCACGCCGCGCTCGGCGCCGGTGCGGTCGCAGGCGGCGACGAACATCCGGTTGGCCGCCGCCCCGGCCTGCACCTGCACCGCCTCGATCGGCCGCTCGCCCGGGTGGCGGCGCGGGCCGGGCCAGTTCGTCGGCGCGCACACCAGGTCCGCGCCCGCCAGCGCCGCCAGCCGCATCCACTCGGGGAACTCCAGGTCGTAGCAGATGACCAGGGCCAGGCGGCCCACCGCCGTCTCCACCACCTCCGGCGGCCGATCGCCGGCCACGAAGAACTCCCCCTCCCGGTCCCACAGGTGGACCTTGCGGTACACCGAGCGCAACCCGGAGGCGTCGACGAGCACCGCGCTGTTGCGCAGCGAGCCGTCGCCCGCGCGCTCGGCCAGCCCGGCGGCGACGACGAGGTCGTGCCGGCGCGCCAGGTCCGCCAGGGTGGTGACGGTGGGCCCGTCGAGGGGTTCGGCGAGCCCGCGCGCCTCGGCGGCGGAGCCGAACACGTACCCGCTGCGCAGCAGTTCCGGCAGCACCACCACCCGGGCGCCGCGGCGGGCGGCCTCCTCCGCGGCGGCCGCACCGCGGGCGAGGTTCTCCTCCGCGCGCCCCACCGCGACCCGGACCTGGCACACCGCCACGTCCACCGCGCCGGGGACGGCGCTCACCGCACCGGCTCCGGGGCGCCCTCGACCTCGTCGAGGGCGAGCTCGGGCACCGGGCGGCGGAAGGCCCGCGTCAGGCCCACCAGGTAGACGAACCCGACGGCGATCCACGTCAGGCCCACCGCGAACGTCGTGCCGGACAGGCTCGTCCACAACCACAGCGTCAGCAGCACCCCGGTGCCGGGCAGCACCCCGAAGCGCACCACGTCCCCGGCGCCGCGCCGGCCGGAGTCGACGAGGTAGTGCTTGACGACGGAGAGGTTGACGAACGAGAACGCCACCAGGGCACCGAAGCTCACCATCGCCGCGGCCAGCTCCAGGCTGATGGACAGCGCCAGGCAGGACACCAGCCCCACCGCCAGGACCGCCGCGACGGGGGTGCGGTGACGCGCGTGCAGGGTGCCGAACAACCGCCGCGGCAGCACCCGGTCGCGGCCCATCGCGTAGAGGATGCGGGACACGCCGGCCTGCGAGGCCATCGCCGAGGCGAAGCAGCCGGCGACGTAGGCGGCGGTGAAGAACGCCTCGAGGAGGTCCCCGCCGGCGGCGGCCATCACGTCGAGGGAGGCGGAGTCGACGTCGGTGAAGCTCGTGTGGTCCGGCAGCACGAGGTGCCCGACCCACGCCACGACGACGAACAGGACGCCGCCGGCGAGCGCCGAGGTCAGGATCGCCCGCGGGATCGTCCGCCGGGCGTCCTTCGCCTCCTCCGCGAGCGTGGAGACGGCGTCGAAACCGAGGAAGGACAGGCACAGGATCGCCGAGCCCGCCAGCACCGCGGACACGTCGGTGCCGGCGGACCAGAACGGCGCCGTCAGCGAGGGCGCCCCGTCGCCGGCCACGGTGCGCAGCGCGGCCACCACGAACACGGCGAGGAACACGCCCTGCACGGCCAGCAGCGCGACGTTCATCCGGTTGACGAGGGTGATGCCCAGCACGTTGAGGGCGGTGACGAGCGCGATGGAGGCCAGCACCCACACCGGTGCCGGCACGGCGGGGACGGCCTCGGCCAGGTAGATGCCGATGACGAGGTAGTTGATCATCGGGAGGAACACGTAGTCCAGCAGCAGCGTCCAGCCCGTGAGGAAACCGGCGTGCGGGCCGAACGCGCGGCGGGTGTACGTGTACGCCGAGCCGGCCGAGGGGTGGGCGCGCACCATCCAGCCGTAGCTGTAGGCGGTGAACAGCATCGCCGCCAGCGTCACCACGTAGGCCAGCGGCAGGTGCCCGCCCGTCATGTCGGTGACGAGGCCGTAGGTGGTGAACACCGTCAGCGGCACCATGTACGCCAGGCCGAAGACGACGAGGGAGGGCACCCCGAGGACGCGGCGCATCCGCACGCGCGGGGCCTGGTTCGAGGTGGTGGCGGGGGGAGCGCTCGCCCGGCTCATGCGCGTTCTCCTTCGGACGGTGGAGGTTCGGACGGGAGGTTCGGACGGGGAGGTCGGGGTCTCACAGGACGTCGTGGACGACGGCGCCGGCGGCCGCGGTGAGCAGCGCGCGGGCGTCGGCGGGGGGCTCGCCGGTGGCGACGACGTCGTGGTCCAGCAGGACCAGGTCGGCGCGGGAACCCACCGCGAGGGTGCCGGCGTCGTCCTCGTCGCCGTTGACGTACGCCGAGCCGGACGTGAACGCCCGCAGCGCCTGGTCCAGGGTGAGCGCCTGCTCCGGCAGGAACGGCGCGTTGTGCCGGTTCTCCGGGTCGGTGCGGCGCACGGCGACCTCGATCTCCTCCAGCGGGTTCGCGGTCGTCACGGCCCAGTCGCTGCCCATCGCCAGCCGCGCCCCGCTGCGCAGCAGCGACGCGAACGGGTACTGCATCCGGGCGCGCTCGGGGCCGAGGAAGGGCAGCGTCAGCTCGTCCATCTGCGGTTCGCTCTGCGCCCAGTACGCCTGGCAGTTCGCCACGACGTCGAGGGCGGCGAAGCGGGGCACGTCGGAGGGTTGCACCACCTGCAGGTGGGCGATGTGGTGGCGGTTCCCGCGGGCGCCGTTGGCGGTGCGGGCGGCCTCCACCGCGTCCAGGGCGCCCCGCACCGCGCGGTCGCCGATGGCGTGCAGGTGCACCTGGAAACCCAGCGCGTCCAGCTCGGTGACCGCGGCGGCCAGCAGGTCCTGCTCCACGTAGGACAGGCCGTGGTTGTCGGTGTGGCCGCCGCAGCCGTCGCAGTACGGCTCCAGCAGCGCGCCGGTGAAGTTCTCCAGCACCCCGTCGGTCATGATCTTCACGCTGGTGGCGCGGAACCGGCCGCCGGGCGCCGACTCCCGCTGGGCGCAGAACTCCGGGATCTGGTCCAGCCCGCGGTGGCGGTCCCACCACAGCGCCCCGACGACCCGGGCGGTGAGCCGGCCGTCGTCGGCGAGGGCGCGGTACGCCTCCAGCGTGGCGGGCGTCACCCAGGCGTCCTGCCAGCCGGTGATGCCCAGGGCGTGCAGGTGCCGCTGCCCGGCGAGGATCGCCTCCTCCCACTCCTGCCGCGTCGGCAGCGGCACGAACCGGTCGTTGAACGTGTAGGCGGCGCCCTCGTGCAGGGTGCCGCTGGGTTCACCGGTGTCCGGGTCCCGCTCGATGCGCCCGTCGGAGGGGTCGGGGGTGTCGGCGGTGATGCCGGCGACCTCCAGGGCGCGGGAGTTCACCCACGCGCCGTGCACGTCGCGGTTGAACAGGAACACCGGCCGGTCGGGGACGACGGCGTCGAGGTCCTCCTTGCGGGGGGTGCCACCGGGGAAGTGCTCCATCGCCCAGCCGCCGCCGACGACCCACGGGGCGCCCGGGTGGGCGGCGGCGTGGGCGGCGATCGCGTCGAGGTACGCGCCGGGCCCGGCGAGGTCGTTGAGCCAGACGTTGAGCAGGTTCCGCCCCGCCACGGGGGTGTGCACGTGGGCGTCGACGAACCCGGGCAGCACCAGGCCGCCGGGGGCGTGCACGACGCGGGTGCGCGGGCCGGTGACGGCCGCCACCTCCTCGGTGCCGAGGGCGACGACCCGGTCCCCGCGCACCGCCACGGCGCCGGCGGTGCTGCCGCGCGCGTCGAGGGTGCGGACGGTAGCGCCCGTGACGACGAGGTCGGCGTGCTGCGTCATGCGCTGCCCTCCTGCGGTGGGGGACGGGACGGCCCCGCGGCGGCGCTCCCGGCGGCGCTGCCGGGGCGGGGTCCGAGCGAAGCACCGCCGGAACGATCCGGCAAGGACTGTGACGTAACGTTCGTGTCGTGCCGACCCTCCGCGACGTCGCGCGCGCCGCCGGGGTGTCCACGACGACCGCCTCCGACGCCCTCGCCGGGCGCGGGCGCATCACCGCCGCCACCCGCGAGCGCATCGCCGCCGCCGCCCGCGACCTCGGCTACCTGCCCAACCTCGCCGCCCGCAACCTCCGCAGGGGCCGCACCGGCGCGATCGGGCTGCGGGTGCCCGAGCGCACCGCCGGCCTCACCTACTACATGGAGCTGGCGATCGGCGCGGCCGAGCGCGCCCACGCCGAGGACGCCGCCCTCACGCTGCTGCCCACCGGCTCCCCGCCGCGTCCCGGCCTGCACGTCGACGGCGTCGTCGTCGCCGACCCGGCGCTGGGCGATCCGGGCGTCGCCGCCCTCGCGGCCGCCGGCCTGCCCGTCGTCACCTGCGAGCGCGACCTCACCCCCGGCGCCGCGCACGCCGGGACCGTGGAGAGCGACCACGCCGCGACGGCGGTCCGGCTGCTCGACCACCTCGCCGCCCGCGGTGCCCGGCGCACCGCCGTCCTCGCGCCGGGCACGGAGACCGCCTACGGCCACGACCTGCGCGCCGCCCACGAGCGCTGGTGCGCCGAGCGCTCGGTCCCGCCGCTGGTGCGCGACGTCGGCCTGGCCTCCGACCCGGTCGTCGTGGCCGGTGCCGTCGCCGAGCTGCTGGGGTCGGCCGAACCCCCCGACGCCCTGCTCGTCGTGCCCGACGGCAGCGCCACCCCCGCGCTGGAGGCCGTGCGGGCGCGGGGGCTGCACCCGCCCGGCGACCTGCTGTTCGCCGCCTACGCCGACGGCCCCGTCCTGCGCGCGCTGCAGGTGACGGCCGTGGACCTCGCGGCCCGCGAGATGGGCCGCCGCCTGGCGGGGCTGCTGCTCGACGTCCTCGCCGGCCGCCGCCCGCCGGGCACCCGCGAGGTGCTGCCGCTGCAGCTCGTCGAGCGGGCCAGCAGCGCCCGCTGAGCCCGCCGAGGGCCGTCCCCGCCGCGCCGTCAGGATCGCGCCACCGCCGCCCCGATCGCCGCCGCGGCCTCGCGCAGCAGGTCCGGGCCGGTGGCGGCGTACCCGAGCACCAGCCCCGGCGGGCCCGGCCGCAGCCGGTGCATCGCCAGCGGCTGCACCCGCACCCCGCCGGAGGCCAGGTCCGCGACGACCTCCGCCTCCGGCACCGACCCCGGCAGCGTCACCAGCAGGTGCAACCCCGCCGCCACCCCGTGCACCCGCGCGGCGGGCAGGTGCTCGCGCAACCCGGCCAGCAGGGCGTCGCGCCGCTGCCGCTGCCTCCGGCGCACCAGGCGCAGGTGCCGCTCCAGCACCCCGGTGGCCAGCAGGTGCGCCAGCACCAGCTGCGGCAGCACCGGGGAGCAGATGTCGCTGGCGTGCTTGGCCGCCACCACCTGCGCCCGCAACCGCCCCGGGGCCAGCAGCCAGCCCAGCCGCAGCCCGGGGGCCAGCACCTTCGACGTGCTGCCCATGTACACCACCCGCTCCGGGGCGCCGGCCTGCAGCGCCGGCACCGGGCGGCGGTCGTAGCGGTGCTCGGCGTCGTAGTCGTCCTCCACGACCAGGCCGTCGCGCTCGGCGGCCCACGCCAGCAGCGCCCGCCGCCGCGCCGGGCCCAGCACCACCCCGGTGGGGAACTGGTGGGCGGGGGTGACGAGGACCGCGGCCGCGGCGGTGCCCGCCAGCGCTGCCACGTCGAGGCCGTCGTCGTCGACGCCCACCCCCACCGGCACCGGCCCCCAGTGCGCCAGCTGCTCCCGCGCCCCGCGGGAACCCGGGTCCTCCACGGCGATGCACCGGTGGCCGCGGGCGTGCAGCACCTGCGCGGTGAGGGCCAGGGCCTGCGCGACGCCGGTGACGACGACGAGGTCGTCGGGCGCGGCGCCCACGCCGCGGGTGCGGGCCAGCCAGCCCGACAGCTCCCGGCGCAGCACGGCGCTGCCGCGGGGGTCGCCGTAGCCGAGGTCGGCGGCCGTGGCGGCGGCCAGCACGCTG
>NZ_BAABIL010000153.1:0-4811 GCF_039542765.1 Kineococcus glutinatus | reverse complement strand
CGGCCCCGGCTGACGACGAGCGCGACCGGGGCGTCGCGGCGCAGGCGGGTGTCCGGCGCGACGTCGCCGAACCCCGGCAGCGCCGTCCGGCTCAGCGACCACAGCGACAGCACCAGGCCCACCGCCAGGCAGCCGCCCACCACCGCCAGCGCCAGGCGCGACTGGTCCCGCGGCGGGCGCGACGTCGGCTCCGGCGCGGTGAACGGCGCCGGCGGCTCCTCCGCGGGCACCTCCGCGCGGCCGGCCACCAGGCGGTCGTGGACCTCCCGCGCGGCCTGCTCCCCGCGCATCCGCCGCAGCACGCCGTCCCACGGGGCCATCGACCACGGCGCCAGCTGCAGGGCCAGCTCACCCGGGTCGCGCGGGCCGTCCTCGTGCGGGCCGAACGTCACCGCGCACAGCGTGTCCAGGTCGTTGGGCACCTCCGGGCGCAGGTCCTTCGGCGCGATCGGCGCGGCGTCCGGGCCGTCCACCGGCGCCGACGCCAGCGCCGGGTACGCCTCCACGTCCTCCACCGCCGGCCAGCGACCGGTGAGGCCGGCGTAGAGCAGCGCCACCAGCCCGAGCGCGTCACGGCGGTTGGCCAGCGCCGCGGCCCGCGCCGGTGACACCTGCGGCGGGTCCAGCTCCAGGGCCGCCTCCAGCGCGGTGCCCAGCACCTGCACCCGCCCGTCCACGCACAGCAGCACCGACTCCGGGGTGAGCCGGGTGTGGTGCAGGCCGCGGCGGGCGGCGGAGTCCAGGGCGGTGGCCGCCTCCCCCACCAGGGCGCGCACCGCCTCGGGGGCCAGCGGCCCGGCCGCCACCAGCTCGGCCATCGCCACGCCCTCGACGTGCTCCTCGACGACGTAGGCCACCCCGTCGTCGGTGCCGGCGTCCAGCACCCGCGGCAGGCGCTGCTCGCTGAGGAGCGCCGCGCGCCGCGCCGCGTCGAGGAAGTCCTCCGCGCGCGGGTCGGAGGCGGGCACGGTGCGCACCCGCACGCGCCGCTCCAGCGTGGTGTCGCGGGCCTCGAAGGACTGCGTCGAGCCGTCCGGCGGCAGGCGCCGGCGCAGGACGTAGCGGTCAGCCACCGTGCCGAGGCCCACCCCGTCCAGTTCCGCTCCCCCGCTCGCGTGCCGGGCGCCCGTCCGGAAGGGGCCCGCGCCGTCACGGCCATGCTATGCGGGCGGCCGGTGCCCGGTGGGCGTCCGCGCCGCGACGCGCGAGCATCGGGGCATGGATGCCCGCCCCACCGACCCCGCCGCCGCCCCCGCCGCCGATCGCGTCCGCCGGCTCCGCCCGCCGTGGACCACGTCAGTGCCGCTGCTCGCCGTGGTGGCCCTCGTGCTCACCTGGGGCCGGCACGCCCCGCCGCTCGTCGTGGTGGTCGTCGCGCTGCTGCTCGCCGGGGCGGTGCTCGCCGCGGTGCACCACGCCGAGGTCGTCGCGCACCGGGTGGGCGAGCCGTTCGGGTCCCTCGTGCTCGCCGTGGCCGTCACCGTCATCGAGGTGGCGCTCATCGTCACGCTCATGGTCTCCGGCGGTGACTCCACGGCCACCCTCGCCCGCGACACCGTCTTCGCCGCCGTGATGCTGACCTGCAACGGCATCGTCGGCCTGTCGCTGCTGGTGGCCGGGCTGCGCACCCGGGTGGCGGTGTTCAACGCCAGCGGCACCGGCGCGGCCCTGACCACGGTGGCGACCCTGGCCACCCTCAGCCTCGTGCTGCCGACGTTCACGACGAGCCGGCCCGGCCCGGAGTTCTCCGCGCCGCAGCTGGCCTTCGCCGCCGTCGCCTCCCTGGCCCTGTACGGCTCCTTCGTCGTGATGCAGACCGTGCGCCACCGCGACTACTTCCTGCCCGTGGCCGCCGACGGCGAGGCGCCGCCGCAGGACGAGCACGCCGCCCCGCCCTCGGCGCGGCAGGCGCGCGCCAGCCTCGCGCTGCTGGCGGTGGCGCTCGTCGCGGTCGTCGGCCTGGCCAAGGTGGAGTCCCCCGCCATCGAGCGCGCGGTCGCCGCCGCCGGCCTGCCGCACTCCTTCGTCGGCGTCGTCATCGCCGCCCTGGTGCTGCTGCCCGAGAGCGTCGCCGCCGCGCGCGCCGCCCGCCGCGACCGGGTGCAGACCAGCCTCAACCTGGCCCTGGGCTCGGCGATGGCGAGCATCGGGCTGACCATCCCCGCCATCGCGGTCGCGTCCGTCTGGCTGGAGGGGCCGCTGCTGCTGGGCCTGGGCCCCACCCAGATGGTGCTGCTCGCGCTCACCGTGGTGGTCTCCACGCTCACGGTGTTCCCCGGGCGCGCCACCCTGCTGCAGGGCGGGGTGCACGTCGTCATCGCGGCCGCCTTCGTCTTCCTCGCCGCCAGCCCCTGACGCCCCGGCCCGCCCCGTTCCGGCTCGGTCCGGCCCGGTCCACCCCGGCCCGCCGCGGCCCGCGCACCGGATCCCCACGTCCTGCTGGGGAGGCGGGGCGCGGCGGGCGCGGTGGATCGGCGACCATCGGGTGCGTGAGCAGCACCGGGAAGTCCCGCACGCAGCCGCGGCCGGCGGCCGCCGAGCCGGCAGCCGCCGGAGGGGAGCGCGCAGTGGCGGACGAGGCGAAGGCGTCGCTGGCCAGGCACAGCGCCCTGATGGCCAGCGGCACCCTGGTGTCGCGGGTGCTGGGCTTCGCCCGGGTCGTGGTGCTCGCCGCGGCCGTCGGGGCGTCCGCCCAGAGCGTCGGCGGGCAGGTCTTCGACCTGGCCAACAAGGCGCCCAACGTCTTCTACATGCTGCTGGCCGGCGGCGTCCTCAACGCCGTGCTGGTGCCGCAGATCATGCGCTCGTTCAAGATGCCCGACGGCGGGCGGGAGTACCTGGACCGCCTGGTCACCCTCGCGCTGCTCGTCATGGGGGGCGCGACCCTCGTGCTGACCCTCGCCGCGCCGCTCGTGGTGCGGCTGTACTCCGAGGGCTGGCCCGGGGACTGGCTGGCGCTGGCGACGCTCATGGCGTTCTGGTGCCTGCCGCAGGTGTTCTGCTACGGCCTGTACACGGTGCTGGGGCAGGTGCTCAACGCGCACAGCCGGTTCGGGGCGTACATGTGGGCGCCCGCGCTGAACAACGTGGTGGCCATCGCCGCGGTCGGCGCGTTCCTGGTGCTGTACCCGGGCGCGGCGTCGCTGGAGCCGGGCGCCTGGACGCCGGGCATGGTGGCGCTGCTGGCGGGCGGGCACACCGCCGGGGTGGCGGCGCAGGCGCTGGTGCTGCTGGTGCCGCTGCGCCGGGCGGGGTTCCGGTACCGGCCGCGCCTCGGCTTCCGCGGCATGGGGCTGGGCACCGCCGGGAAGGTGGCGGGCTGGACGTTCGCGGGTGTGGCGGTGGGACAGCTGGCGTTCCTGCTGACGTCGCGGGTGATGACGGGTGCCGGTGCCGCGCTGGAGGCCGCCGGGCGGGACGGCGCGGCGGGCCCGTCCTACACGAACGCCTACCTGCTGTTCATGCTGCCGCACTCGATCGTGGCGGTGTCGCTGGTGACGGCGCTGTTCACCCGGATCAGCGGGGCGGCCGCGGACGGGGCGGTGCGGGCGGTGCGGCGGGACTTCTCCTCCGGCGCCCGGACGGTGGCGGCGGCCGGGGCGCTGGCCACGACGGCCTTCGTGGTGCTGGGCCGCCCGATCGGCGTGACCCTGTTCGGGGAGGACGGGCGCTGGATCGGGGAGGTGCTCGTGGCGATGGCGGTGGGTCTGGTGCCGTTCGGCGTCACGTACCTGGTGCAGCGGGTCTTCTACGCCTATGAGGACGCCCGCACCCCGTTCGTCGTCTCCGTGGTGGTGGCGGCGGTGACCACGGCGGGCAACGTGGCGATCTGGCTGCTGGTGGAGCCGCGCTGGCAGGTCGTGGGCATCGGGGTGGTGATGTCCACCGCGAACGTCGTGGGCTGCGCGCTGTCCCTGGTGCTGCTGCGCCGGCGGCTGCGGGCCCTGGACGGCGGCGGTGTGGACGGGCACCGGCTGCTGCGCACCGGCGTGCGGCTGGCGATCATCAGCGCCGTCTCCGGCGGGCTGGTGTGGGCGGCGGCGCGGGCGCTGACGGCCCTGCTGGGGGCGGGCGCGGCGGGGAGCCTGGCGGTGACCGTCGCCGGGGGTGCGCTGCTGCTGGTGGTGTTCACGGCGCTGTGCCGGCTGATGCGGGTGCACGAGCTGACGGACCTGGTCACGCCGCTGCTGCGCCGGGTGCACCGCTGACGCCCGGCCGCTGACGTGTGAGCGCTGACGCCGGGCGGGCCGGTTCAGCGCCCGCCGGCGTCCTCCGCCGGGCGCACCACCAGCCGCGCCGCGTCCATCCGCCGCCGGCCCCGGCGCACCGCCCGCACCAGGCCCACCACGAGCAGCAGCCCCGCCGCGGCGGCCACCCCGCCCACGATCCAGCTCTCCACGCCCATCCGGATGTTCACCGTGACGGCCGCGCCGGCCCCCACGGGCGTGCCCGCGGCGGTGCGCAGCTGCGCGTCGACGACGACGCTGCCGTTGGCCAGCGCCCGCACCGGCACCCCCACCCGCTGCTGGCTGCGGGGCTGCAGCACGAGCCGCACGGTGCGCTGCAGCTGCAGCCGGGGGGTGCGCGGGCGCAGCACGAGGTCCACGGTGACGGGCACGGTGAGCTCGTTGACGACGGTGACGGGCAGGTCCGAGCGGGTCGCGGCGAGGTTGCGGGCCCCGCCGGCGACGACGTGGACGCCCGCGAACAGGGTGTCGACGGCGGCGTCGAGCCGCTCGCGGCCGCGGCGCTGGTCGGTGCCCGTGCCGCGCCAGGCGACGGAGGTCAGCGCCAGCGCCGCCAGGTCCTGC
>NZ_BAABIL010000152.1:0-12285 GCF_039542765.1 Kineococcus glutinatus | reverse complement strand
CCTCTGGAAGGACCTGCGCGATCGCTCAGAGGCGGGCGCGGCCTTAGAGGAGATCATCGTCGCCAACATCGAGAAGCTGCGGGCGCGGACGAGGGAGCCGTTCGCTCGGATCCTAAAGCTCATCGCTGGCGGGATCCTGTGTATCGCGGCCGCGATCTTTTGGCTCAGCACTCTCTCCCCAGCCCGCGGCTTCGGGGAGTGGTTCTTCAAGCCTGGCGATGACCCATCCGTTCTTAACTCGCTGGTGACGGCCTGGTTGCTGCTGGGTCTCCTCGTAGCAGCGGGAGGCTGGCTCGTGCAGCGCCAGGAGCGCAAGGGGTGGTGGACTCGCCCAAGGTCTGAGTCTTCTAGCGATCTGTCGCCAGAACCACAGAACGACGGATCCCTACAGGGATCCGACACGCCAGAGCCGGATCCCCGGATCCCCTGAAGTCTGGATCTACTGTTCCCCAGGTGACCAAGATCCTCACCGTCCACTCCCGCAAGGGAGGGGTGGGCAAAACAACGGTGGCGTACGAACTGGCGCACCTGCTGGGTGCGCCGCTGGTGGACTTCGAGTGGGACGAGGGCTCCGCCTCGCGGGTCTGGGGCTACCGGCACGAGGAGCGCACCTCGGTGCCGCTGGTGGAGGCCTTCGAGAAGGACCGCACCCCGCGCCCGCTCAAGGGGCACGGTAAGCCGGACCTGGTGCCGGGCCACCCGCACCTGGTCTACGTCGAGCCGTCCTCCGAGGACGTGGCCGCCGCGCTGAAGCGCTGGACGGGGGAGTGGGACCGGGAGTGGGTCGTGGTGGACACCCACCCCGGCTGGAGCGCCTGGAGCGACGGCGCGTGCGCCGTCTCCGATGTCGTGGTCTCGCCCGTGCCGCTGCGGGTGAAGGAGCTGGAGGCCACCGCCGGCATGGTGGCCGAGCTGGCGGACTACCCCCTGGTCCTGGTGCCGAACATGGTCCCCCGCGTCCCGGACGCCCAGAGCCGGGCGAAGCTGCGCCAGATCGTGGCGGGCACCCCCGTGCGGGTGGGTCCGCCCATCCCGAACGTCGCGGCCGTGGGCCTGCGCCGCAAGCGCATGGCCATGACGGCCGAGCCCCGTCCCGCCAAGGCCCTGCAGCCCGTCGTGGACGCGCTGGCCTCCCTGGCCGACCTCGTGAGGAGCTACCCGAAGTGAGCACCCCCGTGACCGATGGCCTCGACGCTCTCGACGCCAAGGCCGAGCGCGCCAGGCGGACGCCTCCACCGCCTCGCGGTGGCCGCAGGACGCTTCCGCCGGAGAAGCCCGTCCAGGCGGCCCTGAGGGCCGCTCAGGGCGTCCAGGAGCAGGTGGGGGTCCCCGAGGTGCCCGACGGGCAGGGAGAGCTTCCTGGGCTGCCTGAGAGGCCGCAGGAGGCCGTGGTCGAGCAAGCGCCTGCCGTGGTGGCGAGCGCCCCGGCCAAGGTGGACGAGAAGGACCGCAAGCTGGCGGTCTACCTGCCCCCGGAGCTGGACCTCACCCTCGACGCCATCCGCTTCGCTGGTGCCTCCCAGCGCCCGCGCGTGGACGTGAGCAAGTCCGCCGTGGTCCGCCTGGCCCTGGAGCGCCTGCTGGCGCAGGCCAGCCACGAGGAGATCGTGGAGACCATCGCCCAGCGCCTGGCCGAGGCCAGGGCCGGCCGGGACAAGAGCAACCCCGGGGGCCGCCTCAAGGGGTGAGGCGGGCCCCTCCGAGGAGAAGGCCGCCCGTCCGCTCAGACAGCTTGCTGCTGGGCCTTCTTCTCCAGCAGGCGAGCGTCATGGAGCAGCCGCCCCACGGTGCCCGTGGAGCAGCCCATCTCGGCGGCGATCTCTAGGTATGAAAGTCCTTGCGCCCGTAGGGCCACGGCCTGCTCACGCCGTTCGGCGGCTCGCGCTAGGAACTGGTTCCGTGGCTCGGCCATGATCTTCCGCACGGTGCGAGGGGCAATGCCCAGCCGCTCGGCTGTCTCGCGCGCTGTCAGGTTCCGGCGCACCGGGTGCTCAGCTCCCACCAGCCACCTCCAACAGAGCGGCGCGGTCTACAGCCCGCGCCTTGTTCATCTCGATCAGCCGCTCGCGCCCACCCCGCGCAGCCGTCAGCTTCCCCCCGGAGCGACCTCTGCGGGCCTGCTCCTCAGAGAAGGTGCGTCTGATCCTCCGCCATGTCCACTCCGCGATGGACCGGGAGACGTGCCCCACTTCGGCCGCCGAGAGCGGCCCGCGCGTGAAGGCGTCCCCGATAACGGTCTCGTTGTGCTCCCACGCAGCGGCGAACACTGCGCGGCCCCACTCCTCCCGACTGGTGAAGTCCCCACGACGCCGGTAGGACCACCGCCGTGTGTGATCGAAGAGCGCGACGTTGCGGCCCACCGCCGAGGACGTGACGTTGCGTCGGGGGTCACCGGCACTAGGAAGGGCGCCCAGGCCGGCGAGCGCCCCGGCAAGGTCCCGCAGGCCGTAGACCGCCTCCTGTGGTCCCCAGAGGGTGAGGTGCTGCTGGGCGTGGTGAGGGTTCTTTGTGATCCGTCCGCCGTAGTGCACGTCCCCGCCCAGCACGGTGCACAGCCCGTGCTCGATCCGGGCCAGCAGGTTGACCGGGCGGCGACGAGCGGCGTCGGTCAGGCACACCGGGGAGTCCAAGGCGTAGACGATGTGCCCAGCCCGCGTGTGAGGGTTCATGGCGACGTAGGACGGCGTGGGCAGTCCCGCCAGAGCGGCCATCACGTCGGCGTCTGCGCCATCGTGATCGGTGACCACCAGGGAGCGCAGCACCGAGGGGTTGGCCTCCACGTAGGGCAGCGTGAGCGCCCGCTCTCGACTGGTTCGCCGGTAGGCACCGCCCTTCGACTCCCCCGCCAGGGGGGCACGAGGCAGCCAGTGATCCGGCCACACCGTCTCGAAGGTCACCCGGTGACCGTAGAGATCACCACCTCGTTCTTCGGGTAGGCACGCCGAGTCCTAATCCGGTAGTTCGCTCCACGCGGCTCAAGATCGTGCCCCCGAAGGGGGCTCCGCCTCCCCCGCACCCCTGGCCTGACCTGGGATTTCGCCTCCTCCGTACCGCTCTCCACCCCCACCCGGCGGACCTCTGGAAGGCCCGCCCTCCCCGGCGAAGTGCACCACCCTCTGGTGCGTGCGCTCCGGGCCTCGTACTGGGTCCCGGCCAGCACGGAGCGTGACCGGCGTCCCGTTAGAAGCTGCTGCGTCCTGCCCGGTCCGCGATGCGGTTGGCCTGCTCCTGGGCGCGGACCTGCCGCTCTCGGAGACGGTTGGCCTCGCGGAGGTGGCCGCTGATCGACATCCCGACGGCGAAGATCAGCAGCAGTGCGACCTCGATCAGGATGAGGGCGATCTGGATGTGGGTCAGGTCTGGCATGGCGCGCACCCTGGCACGTAGGTGCCCGTACCGTCTCGCCGTCCTGGCAGGCCCGGTGTCCAGAGGTGCCGCCCTGGTCCACCTGGGGGACGGCCTGGTGGACCTCGACAACAACGGCCCCGCTCGCGTCGATGAGAAGGGGGAAGGGCACGTAGAGCGTGCCCCCCGACCCCAGGAGACACCACGTGGACACCCACACCCCCGAGACGGAGGCCTCGGAGCCCTTCATCGGCAGCGCCGCCGTGGCGGCCCTGATCGGCAAGACCCCCCGGTGGGTGGTCATCAACCAGCAGCGCTTGGCGCTGCCCCGGTACCGGCTCGGCGCCCACTGGCGCTACCGCCGGCCCGAAGTTCTGGCCTGGCTCGACGCCCAGGCCGTCCGGTGACGGCCCGTACGGTGGTCCCCCTCCAGTCCCGGGTGCCCGAGGTCGCGGAGGGCGGCGCGGTGGGCCTGATCGGCCACAGCGACTCCGACCCGTGGACGGCGTACACGCTGGCCGAGTTGCTGACGCGGGCCGAGCGCCTGCCCACGTTCGTGGTCCCGAACCTGCTGGCGCGGGGGATGAACCTCTACTCCGGCCAGCCGAAGGCGGGGAAGTCGTGCGTGGCGGTGAATCTCGTCCACGCCGCCGTCACCGGAGACGAGTTCCTCGGCGCGCACCGACTGGTGCGCGAAGACGGCACTGGTGTCTTCCGGCGGGTGCTCGTCCTGAGCACCGAGATCGGCGGCGACCTGGAGTACGGCGAGCGCCTGCGCGACCTCGGCACGCCGCTCGACACCACCGCGCTGCAGGTCCTGAACCTGCACGAGCCGCTGGACCGGGACCGCTGGGCGGTCCTGGCGCACCAGATCCGCGCCGACGCCGAGACGCTGGTGGTGCTCGACAACCTCACGATGGCCGGGGAGGAGGACCTGACCGACGAGAAGTCGGTCCGCACCGTCATGGACGGGCTCGGGCGCATGGTGCGCAGCGGGGCGACCGTGGTCGTCGTCGCGCACGAGTCCGACTGGGGCGGCGCCCAGAAGAGCCGCCCCCTCGGCCACACCGTGATCAGCTCCTCCGTGCGGTGCAAGGTCAGCATCGCCAAGCCGCACCCGGACGACGACGAGAACTTGACCCTCACCAGCAAGGGCAACCGTCAGCGCACCCACGTCACCCGTCTTCGGCGCGGTGCGTGCGAGGCGGAGCTGACCGTGGTCGAGGAGACCGAAGCCGAGGAGCTGGCCGAGCAGCGCACGGCCCGCAAGCGAGCGCGCGACGAGGGCACCAAGGACCGCAACCGCGAGATCGCGGAGGCGGTCGTGCGGGACTGCCAGGGTATGAACCAGTCCCAGGTGGCCGCTCACCTCGCGGAGAAGTTCGCGCTGAAGGTCACCACTGCCGCCACCAACCTCTCCCGTGGCGCGCAGTACGGGGCCCTGCTGGTCCGTGACGGCTCCTCCTGGAGTCTCGGCGCGTCTTGAAGTCTTGAGATGTTGACCCCAAGAGAGACACTCAACCCCGACTGAAGAAGGCCGGGCAGCGAGCCCGGCCGACGGCCACCGGCCCGAGCTGAGCGCCCCCGGCGCTCGGGCCGTTCTCAAGGGGCCGACCGGCCTGGAGGCCGGTCTGGCCCGTCAGCAACGCCAGGCGAAGAAGGACCGCAGGGGCCTGGAGGCCCCGGAGGGCCTAGGTGCAGCAGCACCGCCGCATCGACGGCGGAGCTGACCATCGCGTTGGTGTTGACGCAGGCGGGCCCGCAGGCCCGCTGTCCTTCTCTCGCTTGACCTGGCGCCGACCTCCCGGAGGGAGGCCGCCGACTCCATCGGGCCCGCCGACGCGGGCCACCAACCCACACCCACGGGTGCCGCTGACGCGGACACCCGACTTCGCCATGCCGTCGCAGTGGTGCGACGGCCGACTCCTTGGGGATCGACATGATGAAGAACACCGCGTGGACGCGGCTCACCGCCGCTGTCCAGCGCCTCCTCACCGGGCGTACCGCCCACGAGCAGGCGGCCGAGATGCCGGCCGCCGAGTCGGTGGCCGAGCCCGAGGGCACCAGCTACTTCCTGCGGAGCCGGGAGGAGCGCCGCGCCAGCGGTGCGCTGTGCGCCGCCACGACCGACGACGGCGAGTTGTGCAACGGCCCCACCCTGTGGCTGGCGGGCAAGGTCCGCGCCGCCCACTGCCGCCACCACGCCAGCTGGGAGGAACTGCGCGCCTGGGTCGGGGCCCGCCCCAAGCGGCGTCGTCCGGTCTGCCAGGGCCGGTCGGCGTGAGCGGCCCCACTGGGGCCGGGCGGTCGCTGCGGATCCGCTGCGGTCGGCTCACCCGGCGCGGCACCCGCTGCCGGGGTTGGTGTCTGCGGATCGCCGTCACCACCTGGACCGAGGGCTGCCACGACCACGCCCAGCCCGCCGAACGCCAGGCGTGGGCGGCCGCCCGCGCGACCTCAGTGAGGCCCTGACCGAGACCGCCTCCAGAAGGGCGTCAGTGCCGCCGTGAGGCGCCGGAACGGGCTGGGGGTGCCCGCCTACGGGCGGGCCCCTCCGTCCCTTCCTTGGGGCTCCTGGGGGCTTGTGGCGGGCGTTCCCCGTCGGGACCGATAGAGCTGCCCTGCAGACCTTCTCGTGCCCGTGGAGGGCGCAGCGGAAGCACCGCCAGGTGCGGCGGGGAACAGTCGATCCGGGTCCCCCGGAGGTCGGCTTCCGTCAGCTCAGCAGGTAGGCCTCCGCCTCCTCAAGAGGCGGGAGAAGGCGGCGACCGGCTACCCGCTGGTCGTACATCACCTCGCGGCCCCGCTTCTCCGGGTTGCCCTCGGGTAGGGAGGCGCGAGGTGACCACTCCGCGACGCTGGCGTGGGTCTCCACTGGCTCCCAGCCGTTCGCTGTAGCCACGGACCTCTCCATGGGAACCCATCCGTCCTCGGTGAGGAAGTGCGGCCCGAGGGGCTTCCAGGCCCAGGCCCGCAGCTCGCCCTGGTGGTGGACCAGCAAGCTACGGACCCAGATCAGCCCGGCGAGAGACCGGCCACGCTCATCGGCGTTCCGGTGCTTGTAGTAGTCCTGCGCGTCCTTGTGGCCGAAGAGGCCGGGCTGCTTGGTCCGGGCCTCCTCGCAGGCGAAGAGGTCCTCCAGGACCCGCTTCGTCCAGCGCCAGATCAAGTCCTCATCGGCTTCCCGGTCCGCCGCGCGAAGCTGCTGGAGAGCGTCGTGTAGCGACGCCAGTCGTCGCCGTTCTGCGAGGTTCTCGGGTGAGCGGTCCATGCCGGGGGCTCCCTTCACCGTCGTCGCGTGCCGGTTGCCGCCGGCCACCTGCACCAGGTCTACCGCTACGCCACAGAGCTGGCAGCGACGCAGCAGCGTCCGTGGAGCCCGCTCCTTCTCGGTGGCCAACTGTCGGGCGTCTTCCACCTCACCCGGCCAGAACAGATGCTCGTGGCGCGGGTCGTCGGGGTTCGGCACGTCGGGCACGCCGACCAGCGTGCCGAGCGGCACCGACAGGTGTTGTCGAGAGCCGCTCCGGCCCTCACCTCACCGCTGGGCGAGGGCCGGAGCCGCATCAGCCTCTCTTGACGGTGATCTGCTGGAGCATCTCCACGCCTTGAGGGCGAGGGATGCTGCTGTGGTCTTCCATCGCGCGCTCCGCGAACCGCTTGAGCACGGCCGTCGCCTCGGCATCGGCAAGCCACAGTTCCAAGGCGAAGGTGCGTTCCTGGTCCTGCGGCGGAGGAGCTCCCAGGAACAGCGCGGGAGCCAAGAACGCCCCATCACGGATGACCGCTGGCTCGCGCATCGGGTGCCACTCCGACTCCCCGCTCGCTCGGGTGGCGACCCACAACGTGGAGTCGTCCGGTACGGGGCCGCTGATGCTGCCGCTGGTCGAGTACTTGGTGGGGTAGTCCTTGATCGTCTCGTCGTTGTCCGGGTACTCGAAGGAGCCGGTCACCACCGGGTCCTCGTCGTTGCCGACGAGGGTCACGAGCCAGCTTCTGATGCTGTCCCCGACTCCCGTTCCCAGCTCCGTCAGGACCCCTCCGGCGAAGATCGCCGCACCTCCGGTCAGAAGGGTCCTCCGGTTCAGCCCTTGCTGGACTTGGTTCCCCTCGTCGTCGCCCCCGGTGTTCCGGTCGCCACCGTGTTCGGCGCCGCGAACGTCGATCTTCTTTGCCCCGTTGTGGGACTTCTTCTGGGTTGTGCTTGCGTTGAACGACATGCGCCACCACCTCGTTCTCCAGACGCGATCAGTGAGGTCGCGTCTTGCCGCCCTGGGTACTGCACAGGCGCACCAAGGCCTTCAGCGGCACCGTTGCCGCTCTGTGTGCCACCACGGGTCTCCAAGCTCCTGCCCGCTCAGGAGCCCGTCCCTCGTTGTGGTGGCGTTCCTCCCCTTCTCCCCGTCCGCCCGTCGGTCCTGCCTGGGTGGGTCCCATGCGCCGCCTGTGTCCGAGCAACGGTGATCATGGACGGGCGGTTCCAGATCTTGGCTGGTTAGTCGTGACGCGGGACCGAAGGTGGTGCGACGCGAGGAGCGCCCCGGGTGCCGGGAAAAAATCTTGGTCGAGACAGTAGGGGTGGGTGGGGGTCTGCGGTTTAACAACCTCGGGGTCAAACTCCACGGAGAGCTACCAGTTGGTGGCGATCGGTGAGGGGCGGTGCCCGCCCGCTGCCGGCGGCCGGCGCTGTTCCGGCAGTGCCAGCGGCTCGGCAGGGCCTGGTCGGGGATGCCCCTGTGGTGCTGGCCGCTGAGGATGCGGTCCCCGCGTCCGAGGCGCTGACTACCGTCCCCGGCCATGAGCCACGACGACGGCGAGCGTGACCCGCTGGACGCCCTGCTGGAGCTGGACGGTGAGGAGGAGCTGCTGCTCACCTCCGAGGACCTCACCGACGAGCAGCGGGCGTGGGCGCCCGCGAACCTGCGCGAGGCCATGCAGCAGTGGCCCTTCTCCTGGCGGTGTGAGGCGTACGACGGCGCGCTGCAGTTCAGTGGCGAGCCCCCGGAGGGAGAGGGGTGGGACTGGCGCTCGGTGGCGGCGGCGGTACGCGCCTATCCCGGCGCCCGGGTGGAGCTGCGCAACCCCGGGTGGTTGTCCGTCTACCTGCCCGAGGCGTAGCGGTGCGCCAGTACCCCGCCGTCCTCGCCCATCTCAACACGCCGTGGCGATCAGTTTCGGCACTAAACGGTCGTTTAGTGCCAGGATGGGCGCCGTGACTCCCGACTTCGCCCACCACCCGCCGCGCGTCATCGGCTACCTGCGCGTCTCCACCGAGGAGCAGGCCAACTCCGGCGCGGGCCTGGCGGCCCAGCGCGCCGCCCTTGAGGCCGAGGCCGACCGCCGGGGCTGGGAGGTGGAGTTCCTGGAGGACGCCGGGGTCTCGGCCAAGGACATGAAGCGTCCCGCGCTCACCGAGGCCCTGGCGCGTCTGGACGCGCACAAGGCCGACGTGCTCATGGTCACCAAGGTGGACCGGCTCTCCCGCAGCCTGGGCGACTTCACCCGGGTGCTGGAGCGGGCCGAGCGCCGCAGGTGGTCGGTGGTCTGCCTGGACTTGGGTGTTGACACCTCCTCCCCCACCGGGGAGCTGCTGGCCAACATCGTCGCCTCCACCGCCCAGTACGAGCGCCGCCTGATCGGGCAGCGCACCAAGGACGCCCTGGCCGCCAAGAAGGCCGCAGGCGTCCGCCTCGGCCGACCCCAGACCTTGCCCGCCGAGGTCGTCCAGCGCGTCGTCACCGAGCGCGACGCCGGCCGCTCCTGGCAGGCCATCGCAGACGGCCTCACCGCCGACGCGCTGCCCACCGCCCGAGGCGGGGCCGCCTGGACCTTCTCCTCCACCCGCGCCGTCTACAACTCCCAGGCCGCAAATGGCCTCCGCGTGGCGCCGGATTTATCTCAGGGGGAGCTTTGTTGAGACAAAGGCCCCCGGCCGGGAAACCATTGGGCGCAGTTGGAGTCGTTGGGAGGTTTAAAACCGTGGGGCCATGACGTGTTTGAGTTAAAGCAAGCTCCTTCTATTAGCGCACCGGTCAGATCTGCGCCGGCCATATTCGCGTTCCTTAGATCTGTGAGATGCAGGTCCGCGCCGGAGAGGTTCGCCTCCTCCAGGTGCGCAAAGTTCAGGTTTGCAATGCTCAAATTTGCCCCGGATAGGTCCGCGCCGGAGAGGTTCGATTGATGTAAGTCCGCACCGAACAGGTCCAATCCGGCAAGGTTCACATCGGCGAGATTGGAGTCGGCGAGGATTGCAGTACTCAACTTAGCATCTGCCAAGTTCGTTTCGCGAAGGTTTGCGCCGGTCAAGTTCGTCTCGCGCAGGTCTGCGCCGGTCAAGTTCGCGCCGAGCAAATCGGCACAAGAGCCGACGCTGGTTGGCTCAGCGCAGCTGAGATCGAGTCCTGCCAGGCTCGCTTCGGTGAGGTTTAATCCTCGAAATGGCTTGGCCGCGTCGCGTTGTCCTGATCGCTCACGCACGAAGCGCACGTTCTCCAGGACCTCTTGCTGCTCGGCTCGCTGCTCTTCGACCTGCTCCTGGCGCTGCGCCAGCCTGGAGTCGGACCACACAGTGGCCGGAAAGATCACGAAGCCGGCCACTACGCCGCTCACCACGCCGATGGTGAGCTGGTCACGGTGGCGTGACCACCAGCCCGGCGAGGGAGGTGTCGGCACAGGTGCGGGCGGGGACGCGGGCGTTGGTGCAGGGGCCGGCTGGGTCACTCGTTGAGTGTGGCGAGGCAATCCCTGCGCGCGTAGTACTCGGGTGAGGATCGATGCCGCTCCTCACGTCTCTCGCCGCGGTGGCGGTCCATCGCGCTCGATGCGCTCGGCCAGCTCCTCCACCTCGGCGGTGGTGATGCGGTGCCCGTCACGGCCGTAGACGGCCTCGGTGTCCAAGTCGATGTCCCCGCCGTCGCGGAAGGCGAACGGTGCGCGGTGGTGCGCGAGGGTGAACACCTCGACGGCGGCCTCCGGCTGGCTGCCGGGGTAGACCCGCCCGCCCTGCAGCGAGGCCAGCAGCGTGGCGCCGTGCTCCACGCACGCCATCAGGCTGCCCCCGGCCGCATCGACCACCCGCACCGCATCCGGCGCCCCTCGGCACGGGCTGGAGTCCTCGACGTGCGCAGCAGCGCACCGATCCCCCGGCTGCAGGTCCCGCCGATCGGCCATGTCCGCATCCTCCCCTGTCCGCCCCCCGCCGGTCGTGGCCCTGTAACGCCCCAGACGGGTACGTCGATGTGATCACCGAGTCCGGGGGGCTCGCGCCGAAGTCCGGGGGGACCACGGGCGCGAGAACGGGCTCGCGCAGGGGGAACGTCGTGTCGCGTCTGGTGGCGAGGGCTGCCACCGGACGCCGCACGCGGCTCCATAGCCGCCATCACCCGCCGCTCGGCACTGATCGACCCGCTACACCCAGCACCGGCGTAGGCCGGTGTTCCTCAGCTGCCCCTGCTGGGCCTCGTCCCTCCGCTCGCCCGTCACCGCCGCTCTCAGGGCGCCCAGTGGGGCAAGTGATGATTTAAAACCCCTGCGCACCAAGAATCAATTGATTTAACTTCCAGAAATGGCGACTTAAGTCTCCCCATGCCCTCCCACGGCTCTGATTCTCGCTATTTTGAGCTACCCTCACAGGGTCGAAAAAGGGCATCTCTGGCCATTGACCCCGCTCCCTGGAGGTCGTCATGCTGAGTACATGAGCGAGGCCCAGAAGGGGCATCGACGCCTGAGAGAAGGGTTGCGAGATGGGAAAAAAAGAATTGTCAAAATGTGACTGCGGGAACAGGTCGAGGGGTCAATGGAAGGGAAATGTTAGCTTAACCCTTTCAGTTGTTGGATTCCTTGCAAAACTCTTCGGAGTCGACATTACTGATTTGTTCTGATCGAAAACAGAAGGTAGCCCCGCTCGGATTTCCGGGCGGGGCATTTCTGTTAGTGTGGAGTTCTGTATTTAGGTCAGCTGCCTGCCGCGTCCGACATCGGACCCGGGTCCAGGCCCACGGCCTGGGCGTAGGCCGCCGCCGTGAGGTGCAGCTGGCGCTGGTGCTCGGGGTCGCGGGCCAGTTCCATCGCCCGCTCCCAGTCCTCAGTCACGGTGGGAGTCCCCAGCGTGCGGGCCGCCGCCCGGTAGACGGCGGCCCGGATAGCCTCCTGGAGATCCCCCACCTCCCGTGCGAGGTCCAGTACGTCGTCCAGGTCCAGGTCGGTCTGCATGGCCACCACGGTGACCGAGATCGGCCGGCCGCGTCTGCGGCCGTCCACAGCCCCCGCCACTCGTTCGGGCGGTAGAGGCTCAAGCCACTCGCGCCGTTACTAAGAGAGGCGGAGCGGCGAGGGTGAGCTGAGGTAACGCGTGATCCACTACTGCATCAAGGCGGCGATCATGGCTGGGATCGGTGCTGCCGTCGGGCCGCTTGACCGGGCATCGGTACGTGTTCACCCCCTGAGGCAGGCGCGACCTGAAGCTCATTGGGTGGCCCCGCGACAGCAAGAGCCCCCGCCTCCGCCGCACCCGGCATGGACTCCTCCGCCCTCGGAGGGGATCGTGGCTGGCCCTCCCGCGCCTGGCTATGAAGTCGTTGGAGACGTAAGGACCGGTTGGGACCTGCGCCGTCAGCGCACCCTGTCCCACCTGGCGACCTTCTCTGAGCGGCACCATGCGGTCAACGAGTCCTGGCGCCTCGTGGCTTGCGAGGACTGAGGCTCCATCCCAGCCGGGCATGGGAGGCGTCCTGTGCGGGGAGCTCTCAAGCAGGATGCGCTCATGGATCAGTGGGTGACGCCCCTGGTGGCGCTGGTCGGGGCGGTGGTTGGCGCCCTGGCGCTGCTGAACACAGCTCTGGAGCAGCGGAGCCTGCGAGCGCGACTACGCAAGGACGTGGACCTCTGGAAGGACCTGCGCGATCGCTCAGAGGCGGGCGCGGCCTTAGAGGAGATCATCGT
>NZ_BAABIL010000151.1:0-4889 GCF_039542765.1 Kineococcus glutinatus | reverse complement strand
CCAGCGCCGATGGTACTGCCCCCGCCAGGGGGTGGGAGAGTAGGACACCGCCGAACAACCATTACATCGAGGCCCCGTTGTCCCACTGCACAGTGGGACAACGGGGCCTCGATGCGTTGTGCTTGCGATCGAGTGCGCGTCAAGGTGTGCGTGAGGCCCGCTCACACCTCAGCAGCCAAGGTCGCCACGTTCTCCAGGTCACGCAACCTGCCGTCGTGCGTGGTGGCCATCGGAGCGACCACTGCGGTCGTGACCCCAACCGCCCGGTATGCACGCAACCGCTGCCGGATCTGGTCGGGTGCGCCGACGAGGCACGTGGCGTCGAGGAATCCTTGCGGTACGGCTAGCGCGGCATTGCGGTGCTCCTTCGCGAGGTAGAGGCGCTGGACCTCGTCCGCGGCCTCGCCGAAACCCATGTCGGTCGCCAGTCGGTGGTAGAAGTTCGTCGATCGCGAGCCCATGCCCCCGAGGTAGAGCGCCGTGTGAGCGCGCACGCGCTGCTGCGCATCGGCCAAGGCTTCTCCGGACGCGCCGGTGATCACCATGGGGATGGTCGGTGCGATGTCGAACGCCGGCGCTCCTTCGCGCGCCGTGGCGTGGGCGCGCCCCGCGGACAGCTGCTCGAGCTGTGCCTGCCCGTGCTCGGGACTGAAGTAGACGGGGAGCCAGCCGTCGGCGATCTCGCCCGCCAGGGCGACGTTCCGCGGACCCACCGCCGCGAGATAGATCGGCAGGTCCGGTCGTGGTGCCGGCAGCGCCAGCCGCAAGGGCTTCCCCTGACCGCCCGGCAGGGGAAGCTGCCAGTGCTCACCGCTGTGGGTCAACGGCTCACGCGCGAGCGCGGCGCGGACGATCTGGACGTACTCACGGGTGCGGGCGAGGGGAGCGTCGAAGCGGACGCCGTGCCACCCCTCCGACACCTGGGGGCCGGAGACGCCGAGACCCAGGCCGAAGCGACCACCGGTGATGCCGTCCAGCGTCGCTGCCGTCATCGCCGTCGCCGCCGGTGTCCGCCCGGGGATCTGCATCACCGCGGACACCAGGTGGATGCGTCGTGTCTGTGCTCCGAGCCAGGCCAGCAGCGTCGGTGCGTCCGAGCCGTAGGCCTCGGCGACGTGGACGGCGGCGAACCCCAGGTCCTCGGCGCGCCGGACCAGTTCCAGCGCCTCCGCCGCCGCACTGCGAGGATCGCCGACGAGGTAGCCGAGGCTCAAGCCGAGTCGCACGAGGCCAGACTAGGCGCCCGGTCCGGCGTGACGCCCCGGTACGACTGCGGGGACGTAAGTCAGGAACCGGTGCGCTGCTGGTCGTCGCGCAGGTCCACCAGGGTGGGTGTGGCGCGGTGGTGGCGGCCCTTGCTGCCACGCTTGGCGCGGTACATCGCGTCATCGGCCTGGTGCAGGACGTGCCGGGAATCCGTGGTGCGGTCCGCGAGGGCGACACCCACGCTGACACCCACCTCGAACCGCCAGCCCGCGACCTCGAACGGCAGGCGCATCGCATCCACGACGCGCTGCGCGACGGCGTAGGCGGCCGACTCGTCGGGCAGGTCGGGGCACACCACCGCGAACTCGTCACCGCCGATGCGGGCCACCGTGTCGCCGGGGCGCACCGCCGCCTGCAGCCGGCACCCCGTCTCGATCAGCACCTGGTCCCCGGCGGCGTGACCACCCGTGTCGTTGACGGGCTTGAAGTCGTCGAGGTCGCAGTACAGCAGGGCCACCTGGCGCCCGGAGCGGCCGGCGGCGCCGAGGGCGTGGCGCAGCCGGTCCTCCAGGAGCACCCGGTTGGGCAGCCCCGTCAGCGCGTCGTGCATCGCGGCATCGCGCAGCCGGCGCTGCGCTGCGCGGCGCTGCGTGCAGTCGATGACCTGCACCACGGCCGCCACGTCGGAGCCGCCACCGTCCGCCGTGGGCCACGTCGCGATCGCGAGCTCCAGCCACGTGTCCCCCAGGCCGTGCCGCAGCTCCCCGTGCCAGGAACCCTCCGCGCCGCGGGCCAGGGCTCGCACCGCCCTGACGAAGGTCTCGCGGTGCCCCGTCCAGACCTGCGACGCCCAGTCCGAGCCGGTGGGGATGCGCTCGTGGCCGCCGAGGAGGGCAGCCAGCCGGTCGTTGACCCGCACCACGACCGCGTGCCCGTCCGGCTGCAGCCGGAGCAGCGCCACCCCGAGGAGGGCGTCGTCGAAGGTGCGGCGGAAGAGCTCCTCCCGCTCCCTGGCGCGCTCCAGGGCGCGGTCGCGGGCCCGGACCACGAGGGCCATCGCCAGCGCCACCGCGGTGGCGGTGAAGAGCAGCGCCTGCAACACCGGCACCTGCTGCGAGACGGGCAGCTCCCGGTAGGGGCCGAGGTCCGCGCGGGTGCCTGCTGCCGCGATGACGGCGACCAGCAGCAGCCCCACCAGTGCGCGGCCCGGCCTGGTGCGCGCAGCCGCCCACAGCACCGGGATGACGACGGTGAAGGACCACGAGGTGGTGCCGGTGGTGCAGAAGACCGCGACGGCGACGAGGGCGCACGCCCCCAGCGCGGCGACGTCCTCGGCCTGCCGGGTCACCCGCCGCCGGGCCGGTGGCTGCGCGGGGAGGGCGGCGTCGGGGCGCTCACCCGCCAGCAGCAGCAAGGGCATTACGAGCAGCACGCCGAGCAGCTGCGTCCGGGCGCCCGCCGCGGGGTCCAGCGCGGGTTGCAGGGCTGCCTGGACGCCGGTGCCGGCCCCTGTGCCCAGCAGGACGCCGAGGCCCAGCATCCAGGTGTCGCGCGCCCGCCGCAGCAGGGGACCGCCCGGGTTGGTGCGGGCGACCAGCTCTGCCGCCACGAGGCACTGCACCGCGGCGGCGAGGGCGTGGGCCAGCGCCGGCACCGGGGGCACGCTGCCGCCCAGCGCGCCGGCCGCGGTGCCGACGAGGGTGCCCAGGGCGATCCAGCCGCGCTGGTGGGGGCGGCGCAGGGCGAGCGCCAGGACCACCCCGGCGCCCGGCCACCAGGCGGTGGCCGTGATGTCGGGAGCGCTCCACAGGTGCAGGCAGGCGGCGCCCAGGGCCGCGACGAGCAGGGACGTGGTGAGGGCCAGCCGCGGCCCCTCGTGGCGGATCGCGGGCGCAGCCGCCACGTCCTCGTGAGCCGACACGGTGGGCGGGTCGCTGCTCATCGTCCGTCTCTCCCCCTCCCGCGGTGCCCGTACCGGGTGCCGCGCGCCACTGGACCGGCACCTGGGCCGCGGTGCGCCGCCCCCGCTGACCGCACCGCCATGAACACTACTGTGCGCACATCCTTGCGTACTTGGTGTCATCCTCGCCGGTTCGTGGTGTGCGTGTCCGGCCGACGCCGCGGGCCGATCGCGACCGAGCGCCCGGCGCCGTCCCGGCGGCGACCTGGGGGATGCTGCTGCGGTGAGCACCCACCTCCCCGACGTCCCCGGTGCGCCTGCCCGCAGCGCCACCCACTGGGGCGCCTTCAGCGCCCGTCGGCGGGCCGAGGGCGTCCTCGACATCCACCCCCACCCCGCCGACGAAGCCCCCTCGGCGCTGCTGGCCAACCTCGCCGCCGCCACCGCCGCCCGCGGCCGCGTGCTGCGCCCCCACGTGCGTCGCGGCTGGTGGGAGGACGGCCCGGGCCCCGACGCGCGTCGCGGCCGCGACGGATGGCTCACCGTCGGCTGGGACGACGTGCTCGACCGCCTCGCCGCCGAGTTCGCCCGCGTGCGGGACCGGCACGGCAACGCGGCCATCTTCGGCGGTTCCTACGGCTGGGGCAGCGCCGGTCGTTTCCACCACGCCCAGAGCCAGGTGCACCGCTTCCACAACGCCATCGGCGGCTGCACCCGCTCGGTGGCCACCTACAGCCACGGTGCCGCCGAGGTGCTGCTGCCCCACCTCGTCGGGGACCTCGCGCCCCTGGAGAACCCCACCTCGTGGTCCGTGGTCGCCGAGACCACCGAGCTGCTGGTCTGCTTCGGCGGCCTGCCCGCCAAGAACTCCGCCGTCAGCTACGGCGGCACCACCCGCCACGTCGTGCCCGCCGCGCTGCGCCGCATGCGCGAGCGCGGCGCCCGCTTCGCGCTCGTGAGCCCCCTGCGCGACGACCTCGCCGCCGACCTCGACGTCGACTGGTGGCCCGTCGTGCCCGGGACGGACACCGCGCTGCTGCTCGGGCTGTGCTCCGCGCTCGTCCAGGAGAGCCTGCACGACGAGGACTTCCTGCGGCGCTGCTGCACCGGGGTGGAGGAGTTCCTCGACGCCCTGCGCGGTGGTGACGACGGCGTCGCCAAGACCCCCGAGTGGGCCGCGGGCATCACCGGTGTCGACGCCGGGCGCATCCGCCGCCTCGCCCGCGACATGGCCACCTCCCGCACCCTGGTCACCGTCAGCTGGTCCCTGCAGCGTGCCCGCCACGGTGAGCAGCCCGTCTGGGCCGCCCTGGCGCTGGCGGCGCTGCTCGGGCAGATCGGCCTGCCCGGTGGTGGCTTCGGCCACGGCTACGCCTCCACCGGCGGGGTGGGCCGCCCCGTCCGCCGCCACGCCCTGCCGACGCTGCCGCAGGGCGCCAACCCCGTCCGCGGGCGCATCCCCGTCGCGCGCATCGCCGACGCCCTGCTGCACCCCGGCGAGGAGTACGACTTCGACGGTGGGCGCCGCCGCTACCCGGACCTGCGGCTGGTGCACTGGTGCGGCGGCAACCCCTTCCACCACCACCAGGACCTCGCCCGGCTGCGCGAGGCCTTCACCCGGCCCGACACCGTCGTCGTGCACGAGCCGTTCTGGACGGCCACCGCGCGGCACGCCGACGTCGTGCTGCCGTCCACGACACCGCTGGAGCGCGACGACGTCAGCGCCGCCCGCTACGACGACCACCTGCTCGTCATGGAGCGGGTGCACGAACCGCTGGGGGAG
>NZ_BAABIL010000150.1:0-2346 GCF_039542765.1 Kineococcus glutinatus | reverse complement strand
CTGCTGCCCGGCCATGCCGTAGCCGAGGAAGAAGCTCGTGGCCGGCGGCTGGTTGTAGGCGTTGTTCTGCGCCGCGAGCTGCGCCCGGTAGGCCGGGTCCTGCAGCAGCGTGGTGATGCGGTGCGTCGTCGGCACGTCGGTGGTGAAGACCCGCAGCGCGGTGGAGTCGTCGGTGCGGGCGACGAACTCCTCGCGCCAGTCGCCGAACAGGTCGCCGGAGATCGCCGGGTTCGCCTTCGTGCCGTTGTTGGACAGGATGCCGGCCGGGGAGAACACGGGGACGGCGGTCACCGTGGCCGGGTCGTACTCCGAGACCGCCAGCGGCGCGTTGTCGCCGCCGTCGAGGAGCTCGCGGCCGAGGTCGCCGTCCCACCAGATGCCGAAGTTCATCGACCCGGGCCGGGTGGCGGCGAGCTGGCGCCCGTCGGCGGCGATGACGGCGACGGGGCGGCTGGCCCAGGTCTCCACGCCCGGGGAGGCGGGGTCGACGTCGAAGGCGACGCCGCGGCCGGTGTCGCGGTCCGACGGCGCCGTCCAGATCCGGGCCCCGGTGGCCGCGTCGAGCATCGCCGCGCCGACACCGCCGCTGCACACCATGCACTCGTGCACGCCGAACTTCTCCAGGCCGGGGCGGTTCGGGTCGAGGTCGCCGACGTGCATGGCGTCGCCGTGGCCGAGACCGGCGTTCCACAACCCGGTGCCGTCGTCGTCGATGGCGATGGAGCCGTAGACGATCTCGTCCTTGCCGTCGGCGTCGACGTCGGCGACGGAGAACTGGTGGTTGCCCTGGCCCTCCCACGCCGCACCGAGGGCGGGGTCGCTGGTGTCGAACACCCAGCGCTGCACCAGCTTCCCGCGACGCAGGTCCCAGGCGGCCACGACGCTGCGGCCGTAGTAGCCGCGCGCCATGACGATGCTCTGCCGCTGCCCGTCGAAGGAGGCGACACCACCGAGGAAGCGGTCGGAGCGGTTCGCGTAGCCGTCGCCCCAGACCTCCTTGAGCTGCTCGTAGGTGGGGTTGTCGGTGTCGGGGTGGCGGGCCGGCACGTACCTGGTCGTGTCGATGACCCGTCCGCTGCGCCCGTCGAACACCGACAGGTACTCCGGCCCGGAGAGGATGCGCCCCTTCAGCTCGGCGAGGTAGGTGCCGTCGGGCTGCGGGATGCCGCCGGTGCGGTCGGTGGAGGGCACCGCGCCGCCGGTGGCGACCCAGTTCGCGTCCGGGTCGCCGATGACCTTGCCCCTGCTGTCGCGGGTGCCGTCGGCGGTCTTGAGCGAGACCTCGGCGCGGCCGTCGCCGTCGAAGTCCTGCACGGCCATCTGCGTGTAGTGCGCCCCGGCGCGGATGTTGCGGCCGAGGTCGATGCGCCAGAGCTTCTCGCCCTCCAGCGTGTAGGCGTCGATCAGGACGTTGCCGGTGTACCCGGCGAAGGCGTTGTCCTTGGCGTTGCTGGGGTACCACTTGAGGACGTAGTCGAGGTCGCCGTCACCGTCGAGGTCGCCGACGGCGACGTCGTTGGCGGTGTAGGTGTACGGCACGCCCTCGGGGTCGACGCCGTCGGCGGGCTTGTCGAGGGGGATGTCGAGGGCGTTGGACGCCCAGGCGCGGGTGGTGCCCGCGTCCCGGCCGCGCTGCTCGCGGCCGGCCACCACCGCGCGGACCTCGTAGCGGGCGCCGGCGCGCCCGCCCGGGTCGACGACGGTCGTGGCGGCGGTGGCACCCACGGACGCCACGCGCCGGCCGTCGCGGTAGACGGCGAAACCCGTGCCGGGTGCGTCGGTGGCCAGCGCGCGCCAGCTCACGAGGTACCCACCCGTGGTGGGGACGGCGACGACACCGCGGTCGAGGCGTTCGGGGGTCGCGGCGTGCGGGGAGGTCCGGGAGGAGTCGTCCGCGGAGGCGGCGGGGGCGAGGGCGAGGCCGCCGAGGCAGACCAGCGCGGTGGCCGCGAGTGCGGTGGGGCGGGGGGAACGGCGTCGTTCCACGGGGCGGTCCCTTCGTTGGAATACGCTTGCCGCGCTCGACCGTAGAACGATTCAGGAGACCGGTCAAGAAATCCGGTGCCCGGTTTCCCTCAGCGCGCGACCTCGCGCAGCCGGCGGGCGAACGCCGCCGCCGCGGCCCCCGGGTCCCCGGCCTGCGTGATCGCCCGCACCACGACGACCCGGCGGGCCCCGGCCTCGAGCACCTCCTCCAGGCTCGCCAGGTCGACACCGCCGATCGCGAACCACGGCGTGGCGCCGGCGACAGCGGCGGCGCGGCGCACCAGGTCCGTGCCCACCGCGGCGCGCCCGGGTTTCGTCGGCGTCGCCCACACCGGGCCGGCGCAGAAGTAGTCCACGTCC
>NZ_BAABIL010000149.1:0-2407 GCF_039542765.1 Kineococcus glutinatus | reverse complement strand
CGGGCACCGCGATCGCCGGGCGCAGCAGCGCGGCGGCGGTCAGCCCCGGCAGCCGCCGGCGCAGCCGCGCCTGCTGCAGGCCCTGCCCGGCGCCCTGCCACAGCAGCGCCGAGACCAGCCCGGACCAGGCCACCGTGATGAGCGAGGGCCGCCCGCCCCACCACAGCGGCAGCGCCACCGCCGCCAGCAGGACGCCGACGGCCACCGCGCGACCGCCCCACGCCGCGGCGACGGTGCCGCTGGTGCGCGAGCCGGTCAGGCGCCACACCAGCGCCTCCAGCAGGTGCCCGCCGTCCAGCGGCAGCCCGGGCAGCAGGTTGAAGGCCGCGACGAGGACGTTGCTCACGACGAGGGCGCGGGCCAGCAGGTGGCCCACCGAGTCCGGCGGCAGCACCGGCACCAGCGCGGCGGCCAGCAGCGCCACGAGGCCGTTGGCGGCGGGACCGGCCACGCCCACCAGGAAGCTGCGGCCCGGTCCGGGCGCCTCCTCGGCGAAGGAGGTGTGCCCGCCCCACACGTCCAGCACGATGCCCGTCACCCGCATCCGGCAGGCGCGGGCCGTCAGGGCGTGGCCGATCTCGTGCGCGAGCACGGACAGCAGCAGCAGCACCGCGTAGGAGAACGCCACCGCGTAGGCGGCCGGGCCCTCCAGCGGCACCCGGGAGGCGAAGGCCCAGGTGATGACGGCGGCGAAGAGGAACCACGAGCCGGACAGCACCAGCGGTACGCCGAAGGGGCGCCCCAGCGGCAACCCGCCCCGCGGTCCCGCCCGCTCCGCGGCCGGCGCGGGGACCGGGGCGTGGGGGCTGGCTGACACCGCTCGATCGTAGGTCCCCGCCGCTGCCGCCGCGGCCGGGGGCGCTGCGCCGCCCGGGTGGACTCCCCCGCACCCGCCCGGGCGGCTGCGCGCGGCGGAGGGGGCGGTGTCGGGGCGCCGACCTATGGTGACGCCCATGCGAACGGCAACCGGCCCGGGCGGCGAGCAGCACCAGGCCGCCTCGGTCCCCGACCCGGAGCCGGCCGGCCCGGTGCGCCGCGGCGCGCTGTCGCCCTCCCGCGCCTCGGACTTCATGCAGTGCCCGCTGCTGTACCGCTTCCGGGTCCTGGACCGCATCCCCGAGGCCCCCAGCCCCGCGGCGGTGCGGGGCACGGTGGTGCACGCGGTGCTGGAGCGCCTCTTCGACCTGCCCCCCGCCGAGCGCACCGCGCCGGCCGCCCGCGCGATGGTGGCCGGGCAGTGGGAGTCGCTGCGCGAGCGCGAGCCGCAGCTGGCCGGCCTGTTCGACGAGACCTCCCCCACCGCGGCGGCCGAGCTGGCCTCGTGGCTGCGCAGCGCCGAGGAGCTGCTCGAGCGCTACTTCGAGCTGGAGGACCCCACCCGGCTGCAGCCGGCCGAGCGGGAGCTGCGGGTGGAGGCGCTGCTGGAGGACGGGCTGGTGCTGCGCGGCATCGTCGACCGCCTCGACGTCGCCCCCGGCGGTGAGCTGCGGGTGGTGGACTACAAGACGGGACGGGCGCCCTCGGAGCTGTTCGAGGCCAAGGCGCTGTTCCAGATGCGCTTCTACGCGCTGGTCATCTGGCGGCTGCGGGGGGTGGTGCCGCGGCAGCTGCAGCTGGTCTACCTCGGCTCCGGCGACGTGCTGCGCCACACCCCCGACGAGGCGCAGCTGCTGGCCACCGAGCGCAAGGTGCGCGCGGTGTGGGCGGCGATCGAGCGGGCCACCGCGGCGGGCGACTGGCGGCCCTCCCCCGGCAAGCTGTGCAAGTGGTGCGACCACCAGGTGCGCTGCCCCGCCTTCGGCGGCACCCCGCCGCCGCGGCCGCCGGGGGCGGTACCGCTGCCGGTGGTGGCGCCCGCGGCCGCCGGCGGGCCGGACCCCGCCTGATCCCCGGCCCGGTCCGCGGCCGGGTCCCCCCGGCGGGGCGCCGGGCGCGGCGCGCCGGGGGACGGCGTCAGGGCAGCTCCCCGGCCCCCAGCAGGTCGACGACCTCCCCGGCGCGCAGCCGCGCCAGCACGGCCAGGTCCACGTCGGCCAGGGAGCGCACCCGGCTGCGCCCCGGCGCGGCCGGCACGGGCACCAGGTGCGGCACGGCCACGGTGCGGCAGCCCGCGGCCTCGGCCGAGCGCACCCCGGTGGCGGAGTCCTCCAGGGCCACGCACTCGCGCGGGTCCACCCCCAGCAGCTCCGCGGCGCGCAGGTAGGGGTCGGGGGCGGGCTTGCCGCGGGCCACCTCGTCGCCGGGCACCAGGACGTCGAAGGCGCCGGGCAGCAGCTGCACGACCTCCTGGGCCAGCGACCGGTAGGACATGGTCACCAGCGCCGTGGGCACCCCCGCGGCCCGCAGCCCCGCCAGCCGCTCGCGCGCGCCCGGCCGCCACGGCACGGCGGCGCGCACCCTCGTCGGC
>NZ_BAABIL010000148.1:0-811 GCF_039542765.1 Kineococcus glutinatus | reverse complement strand
CGCGCGGTCCGGTCGCGCCGCGCGGTCCGGTCGCGCCGCGCGGTCCGGTCGCGCCGCCGGCCGGCCCGCGTGGTAGGCAAGGGGGGTGGCCGACGTCGAGCGGGTGCAACTACCGGCACGCAGGGCGATCGGGCCGCTGCGCTCCATCCTGCTGCGCTTCGCCCTGGCCGGTGGGCTGGTCCTGCTCAACTGGGCGCTGGTCCTCGTCGAGCGCGACAGCTACACCGACAGCCGCGACGGCGAGGTGTCGGTCATCGACGCCCTGTACTACACGACGGTCACGCTCTCCACGACCGGCTACGGCGACATCACGCCCGTCACGCAGGCCGCGCGGCTCACCAACGCCCTGCTCATCACCCCCATGCGGGTGCTGTTCGTCATCATCCTCGTCGGCACGACCATCCAGGCGCTCACCGAGCGCTCCCGCACGGAGTTCCGCCTGGCGCGGTGGAGGGCACGCATGCGCGACCACGTCGTCGTCCTGGGCTACGGCACGAAGGGCCGCAACGCGTTGCGCGCCCTGCGGATGCGCGACCACCCGCAGCAGGACCTGGTCGTGGTGGAGTCCGACGCGCGCGTCGCCGCCCAGGCCTCGGCGGACGGCTACGTCGTGGTGACGGGCAGCGCCACCAGCCCCGAGGTGCTGCGGGAGGCGCTCGTGCAGCGCGCCCGCACCGTCATCGTGGCCCTCGACCGCGACGACACCGCGATCCTCGCCACCCTCACGCTGCGCCGGATGGCCCCGCGCGCCACCGTCGTCGCGGCCGCGCGGGAGGCCCAGCACGCGGAACTGCTGCTGGAGGGCGGGGCC
>NZ_BAABIL010000147.1:0-5111 GCF_039542765.1 Kineococcus glutinatus | reverse complement strand
CCTCGACCGTCCCGCCCGCCGGCGCCGCGAGCAGCGCCCCGCCCGCCGGCGCCGCGAGCAGCGCGGCGTGCACCCCGAGCATCACCAGGCCGACGACGGCCACCAGCCCCCAGGTGCGCGGCGACGGCGCCCGCCACAGGTGACCCGTGCACGGCAGGCACACCAGGGACATCGCCAGCAGCGCACCCGCCAGCGGCAGCGAGGCACCGGCGTGCGCCAGGGCCAGCGGCACGTGCAGCGCCGCCGCGACCGCGCCGACGACCGCGGCGCACCGGGAGGCCGTCACCTCCCGGTGCGCCGCGCGGGCCGTGCTCACGCGCCGCAGCACCCCTCGCCGCCGGCCGCCGGCTTCGACGACGGCACCCCCAGGGCGGGGTTGCGGTCGAAGAACCCCGCGGGCTTGAGCGTGAAGCCGGCGTAGTCCACCGGCATGACGGGCCAGTCCTCCGGGCGCGGGAAGTGCGTGAGCCCGAAGGTGTGCCACAGGACGATGTCCTGCCCGTCGATGTCGCGGTCCGCCGCGGTGAACGCCGGCAGGCCGGCACCGCCGGGGTGCTGGTTGACGAGCTCGCCGGCCGGGTAGCGCTCGGCGGGGTCGTAGCGCGTCACCCACAGGTGCTTGGTGGCGAACGCGGCCCGCTCGTGCACGGAGGAGCTGGGGTCGGCCAGCAGCACCGGCTGGTGCTCGGGGTGCAGGGCGTACCCCACCGGCCGCCCGAGCCGGTTCGTCTTCTCGGTGTTCAGCACGTGCCAGACGCGGCCGGTGGCGCCGTCGGCCTCGCGCTGCGCCTGCAGCTCGGTGGTCAGCCGGGTGGCCTTGCGCGCGAAGGCGTTGCCGCGCGGGTTGTCCGGGCCGACGGGCACGCGGGCGGCCTCGACCTCCTCCACGGCGTTGGCCAGTCCGTCGACCATCACGTCCAGCCGCGCGGAGAACAGGTGCTGGTGGAACGGCGCCGCCAGGCCGGGGGCCACCTCGGTGGAGTACTCCAGCCCCTCCGGCGGGTGGGCGGCGGTGAACACGACGCCGGTGGCCTTGGCCTCCAGCTCCACCGTGCCGTCCAGGTACAGGTACCAGTAGAAGCCGTAGTCGTAGTTGCCGATGGTGGTGAAGAAGGAGATGACCAGCCGGCGCTGGCGGCGGGTCTCGTCCATGCCGTTGAAGATGTCGGTGTGCTTCCACAGCACCCCGTAGTCCTCCTCGTGCAGGCAGATCGCGTTGCCGATGGTGCGCGGGCGGCCGGACTCGTCGGCCAGCACGGCGTCGAAGTAGTGGATCTCGCCGAGGCAGTCGCACCCCAGCGCCAGGGAGTTGGTGTAGCGGGCGAACATGTACTCACCCGTGTCGAAGTAGTTCTGCCAGGAGCGCACGGGCGAGGTCTCGGCGTACGGCACGACCATCTCGGCGATCGAGGCCCGGTACAGCAGCGGGCGGCCCTGCACGGACAGCTGGTGCAGGGTGAGGCCCTCGCGCGCGTCGAAACCGACGCGGACCTCCCAGCCCGCCCACCGCACGACGTCGCCGTCGACGGTGAAGCTGGGCCCCTCCGGCTGGGTGATGTCGATGGGCTTGAGGTCGGTGCGCGTCGCGGCGGCGTGCGGGGCCGCGTCCCAGCGCCCGGGCTCGGCGGGCACGTCGAGGCGCTGGTGGTCCAGCACCTCCAGCACCCGGCCGGCGACGAGGTCGACGTAGGCCACCAGGCCGTCCACCGGGTGCGCCCACGCCAGCGCCTGCGGGTCGGGCTGGTGGAACCCGAACACCCGCACGATGCGCCGCCCGTCCCGGGGGACGTCGTCGTAGCTGCCGGCCGACAGCGGCACGGTGCGCACCGAGCGCGGGTCGAGGCCGCGGGCGGTCAGCGCGGACGTCCAGCGCTCGTCGGCCAGGACGATCGGGTCGACGGCCGCGAACTCCTCGTCGAGGATCGGCAGCTGCCCCTCCACGGCGCCGTCGACGACGTGGTCGGACAGCACCTCGCCGGTGGTGAGGGATGCCACGACGATCCGGCCGGTGCCGGTCGCGGTGTCCAGCAGCATCACCCGCACGCGGCGCTCGACGGGGTCGCCGGGGGTGAACGCCAGGACCTCCGCCTTGGGCGGCTCCTCCAGGCCCAGGTAGGCGAACCTCGTGGTGGGCGTCAGCGCACCCGCACCCTCGAGCAGTTCGCGGGCGGCGTCGATCTCGGCGGCGCTCAGCCGGTCCAGCGGGTGCGCCGGGGCGGCGGCCGCGGTCGTGGCGGTGGTGGCGGGGGTGTCGAGCAGGCTCATGCGCGGGGCTCCGGTGAGGTGGCGGGGGTGGGGGTCCGGGTGGGGTTGCGGGTGGGGTGGTCGTCGGCGGCGGGGTGGGCCGGGCCGCCCGCCTGGTGCGGCACGGTCGCGGCCTGGTGGGAGCCGGTCAGCAGCGGGTCGGCGGACGGCCTGAGCAGGCCCACGACCGGCCCGACCGCGTACGAGGCGGCCAGCAGGACGAGGAACGCCGTCCCGACGCCCCAGCCGCCGACCAGCAGGCCGAAGTTCGAGGCCGTCAGCCACGTCGCGACCGCCAGGCCGGCGGTGCCGATGACGGGCGCCACGACGGTGTTCCACACGCGGGTGTCCACCCGCCGGCGGCGGAAGAACACCAGGACCGCCACGCAGGTCACGAGCATCAGCAGGACGAAGCCGAGGGTCGCGATGCCCGACATCCAGGTGAAGACCTCCAGCACCGGGTCCAGGCCGGTCAGCGCGAACACGGCCAGCAGCAGCAGCGAGGAACCGGTCTGCAGCAGCGACGCGACGTGCGGGGAGCGGTGGCGCGGGTGGCTGGCGCCCCACGCCCGCGGCAGCACACCGGTGTTGGCCATGGCGAACACGTACCGGTTGAGGACGTTGTGGAACGACAGCACGCAGGCGAACAGGCTGGTCAGCAGCAGGACCTGCACGACGTCGGCGACCACGCCCCCGGCGTAGTCCTCGGCGGTCTGCACGACCATCCCGACGGGGTTCTCGCCGGCCTGCGCGACCGCGCCGCCGTCGCCCCAGGCGGACACGACCGCCCACGCCGAGACGGTGTAGAACAGGCCGATGAGCGCCAGGGACGCGTAGGTCGCCCGCGGGATCGTGCGGTCGGGGTCGCGCGACTCGTCGCGGAACACCGCGGTGCACTCGAACCCGATGAAACCGGCGAGCGCGAGCATGAGGCCGATGCCGGGGGCGCCGGCCGCGATGCCCGAGGGGGTGAGCGCAGCGGTGGACAGCCCCTCCTGCGACCCGCCGGCGAGGACGACGGCGGCGTCGACGACGAGGACGATCCCGACCTCGGCGACCAGCAGGACGCCGAGGACCCTGCTCGACAGGTCGATGTGCCGGTAGCCGAGGGCCCCGACGAGCGCGGCGGACGCGGCCGCCCACACCCACCACGGGACCTGCGGGCCGCCGAGGTCGGCGACGACGACACCGAGCTCGTTGCCGAGGTAGCCGTACACCGCGACCTGGATCGCCTGGTACGTCAGCAGCGCGAGGAAGGAGGCGCCCAGCCCGTTGAGCCGGCCCAGGCCGGCGCCGATGTAGGTGTAGAACGCGCCGGCGTCGGGCACGTAGCGGGTCATCGCGGTGAAACCCACCGCGAAGAACAGCAGGACCACCGCGCCGACCGCGTACATCGCCGGGAACCCGGCGCCGTTGCCGAGCGTGATGCCCAGCGGCACCGTGCCGCCCACCACGGTCAGCGGGGCCGCGGCCGCGACGACCATGAAGACGATCGAGCCGACGCCGAGGCGGCCGGACAGGCGGGGTGTCCCGGCCGGCGCCGCACCGGTGGCGCCGGGGGAGCCGGTGGAGTTCGCCATGACGCTCCTCGTCTCAGGGGTGGGGCGGCCGGGTGGCCGCCCGGCAGGATCCTGGGCGGTGGCCGTTTCGGGCGCGTTGTCCGCGTGTTGAGGTCGTGCGACGGCGAACGGGACGCCGGCGCGGGCGGTGTCCCGTTCGCCCGGGGACCGCCGAAACCGGCGGGTAACGCCGCCGAAACAGCGGCTGGGCACCGTGGCCCGGGCGCGCGAGGGCGCGCCGGGGAGGCGGGTCGGGGTGCGGGCGGCGGCAGGTGGTGCGCGAGGGGGTCCGGTGCGGTTGCGGGCGACCTCCCCCGTGGCGGGTCTGCGCCGCCGCTCCCTGGGGCCGGTGGAGGTCCTGGCCCAGTCCGTCGCCGCGACCGCCCCGGCGGCGGCGATGGCGACCTCGCCCGCCCTGGCGATGGCGCCCGGCGCGCTCGCACCGCCCGTGCCGGCGTTCGCGGCCGCGACCGTCGTGGTGCTCCTCGTGGCCTCCTGCATCCGCCAGTTCGCGCGCCGCATGGTCGCGCCCGGGTCGCTGTACAGCTTCACGGCCAAGGGCCTGGGGCCGGTGCCCGCGCTCGTCGGCGGCGCCGCGCTGGCCGTCGGCCACTGGTTCCTCGTCGCCGGCTCCCTCACCGGCGCCGGCTGGTGCGCCGTGGCGCTGCTGCAGCGGTCCACCGGCACCGGCGGTGGGCTCGTGCCCCTCGCCGCGGCCGTCCTGCTCGGCGGTGCGCTCGTGGTCGGCTCGGCCCTGCGCGGGGTGGGCCCGTCCGCGCGCCTGGTGCTCGCCCTGGAGGCGGTCTCGATCGCGGTGGTGGGCACCGCCCTGGTGGTGCTCCTGCTGCGCAGCGGTCCACCGCCGCCGGTGGCGGCGGTGCTGCCGGGCGCTCCGCCCGGTGGTGGTGCGCAGGGGGTGCTGCTGGCGGTGACGGCCTTCGTGGGGTTCGAGAGCGCCTGCGCGCTGGGCACCGAGAGCCGCCGCCCGTTCGCCGCGGTCCCCGCCGCGGTCCGCCGGACCGTGCTGGGGGCCGGGGTGCTGTACGTGCTGTCCTCCGCGGCGCAGGCCGCCCTGTTCGCGGGGGCTCCTGCCGCGGTGGGCGGACCGATGCCGCTGGTGGACGTCGCCCTCGCCCGCGGCGGCCCGCTGCTCGCGGTGGCCGTCGAGCTCGGCGTGCTCGCCTCCTTCCTCGGCTGCGCCGCCGGGTCGCTGACGGCGCTGGTGCGCCTGCTGTTCACCGCAGCGCGCGAAGGGGTGCTGCCCGCCGCCCTGGGCCGGACCGGCCGCACCGGCACCCCCGCCACCGC